>JAJFJL010000022.1 GCA_021774055.1 Nitrosomonas sp.
TATGCTCATCTTCTGCATTATGTAAACAGTTACATAGCCGTGCTATGCGCCTGTTTACACGCTTTGAATATGAGCATAAATCCTGTGCTAGTTGCTCAAGTTATTTCATGCACGTTCCTTATTTAAAATACTATTTTAGTGGGAAGAAAACATGGAATACGACGGTAAAATTGTTGTCATATCTGGTGCAAGTACGGGGATTGGCAGAGCTGCTGCATTGAGTTTTGTAGCAGAGGGCGCCAAGGTCTACAATCTTGACATTAAGAAAATAGAAGATCAAGACACCGTAAATTTTCTGCGTTGCGATATGAGTTCTTATGAAGATGTAGCTGCTGCAATAAATGAAATAAGTGAAAGGGAATTGGCAATTGATGTTCTTTTTGCTAATGCCGGAATTCATCATGTTGGCAGTATAGAAGACACTGATGTTGAAACCTTTTTGAAAGTAGTGAATGTCAATGTTTCCGGTGTCTTTTATTTATTAAAATCAGTCTTGCCGATCATGCGCAAGCAGAATAAGGGTAAAATTGTTTTAACCGGATCAGATCAGTGTTTTGCAGGTAAGGGTAAAAGTGCCGCTTATGGATTGACGAAAGGAGCTATTGGTCAATTAACTAAATCAACAGCAATCGATTATGCCCCTTATAATATCAATGTGAATTGCGTCTGTCCGGGAACTATAGAAACTCCCTTGCTCGACAAGGCTGTTACTTCATTTGCCTCAGCAAGTGGAATGTCTATAACTGAGGTCAATAAGGTGTTGCAGGCAGCTCAGCCCATTCAACGATTAGGAAAAGCATCTGAAGTTGCAGAACTAGTTTTGTTTCTAGCTTCCGAGAAAGCTAACTTTATTACCGGCTCACTACATTCTATTGATGGTGGCTATAGCGCACAATAATCATAAGCTATTGAGAATATACCTCCACCAAGCGTCAATCCCATCAATTTTTCAGCTCTCTAAGGATAAGTGAACATCAGTGGTTTCATTTTAGCTGTGATGTAATGTGTATTCCACCATTTATAACGCTGGTGCGTAAAACGCACCCTACCGTAAATGTAAACCGAATAAATATGAATGATACCAATTTACCATTATTCCCATGCTCCAGCGTGGGAATACATACCTATTTTTGCATACAATAATAATTTTTTGATACCATTCATATTAGCTATTTTTCGTATCCAGTGGAATCTCAGGATATTGATGATTTGTGACTTTGATCAAAGGTTAATATGTATTCCCACGCAGGAGCATGGGAACAAGGAACGCAGTTGCCGGCAATTTGTACCAAAGATTTCCCTGGTTATTTAGCGTACAAGGTACTAGCACCATGTCTTGAATATAAAAAGGTTTAAAAAATGGCTCTAAAATTCCTAGTTTTTCTTGGTTCTATACGAGATAGCACCCCGCCACATCCGGCTCGGTTAGGTCTAAGGGTAGCTAGGGCATGTGTTGCACAAATTAACCAAGGTGCTAATTCAGCTGAACTTATTGATCCGCTTGAGGTTAAATTTACCTCAATATTTAAACCTCACTTCTCTTATGCGCGTGGTAAAGCGCCGTCGCAGCTAGCGTCTTTGGCAGAAGCTATTCAGCATGCAGATGGGTATATTATGGTTAGCCCAGAATACAACCACAACATGAGTCCGGCGTTAGCACATTTGTTAAATCATTTCGGCAGCTCACTTTTTTCATACAAGCCAAGTGCAATCGTGACTTATTCTGCCGGACAATGGGGTGGTGTACGGGCTGCTGTTGGGATGAGAAGTTTTCTTTCTGAACTAGGTTGTTTACCTGTTTCAGCTATGCTTCATATTCCGCAAGCACATGAAGTTTTAAATGAAGATGGTGGATTTTTAGAGAGTGTTGATGAAGAAGCTTGGAAAGGATATTTTGCTAGAACTTTATCGCAACTAGATTGGTGGGCATCTGCTACAAAGAACCAACATGTTATAGTTGATCCGCAGAAAATTATGCCAGCTTTTAAAAAAGCTCCTAGTCAACGGAATGCTCCTTAGGATTGTTAGAGTTCAGAAAAACTTGACCACTACACTTGGTTTTTGGAAAAAGCGGTATTATTGCTAGAATTTTACGTAATGTATTCGTCTGCCAGAAATTGCTCAACTGATTGGCGCCAGCATGCTAAAAACATTCTCGCAAGGCACGTCTAGATGCTTTATCAACTAGGCTAAATAGTTTATCTATCTCATCTTTCTTGCAAGATGCCTGATGGTCAATCACTTTAACAAATTCGCACTTTAGTTTGTCGGTTAAGCAATAAAATTCCTGGTACAACTCATAGTTATTCAGTCGTTTGTTTTTACTGGAAAAATAATTGTTTCGTTCAAGACTGGTGCGCCGTCCTGGTAAGCCAATAATATTCTGTGAATCAGTATAAATTATCAAGGTGATGTCTCTGTCATTGGTCGAAGCAATTGTTTCGTTCAGTGCCCATAACAATGTTTGTAATTCCAGTTTGGTCGAACTAGTTTTTTCAAAACGTTTCACTTTTACGCTATCTTTTAGTGATGCTATAGACGAATTTAAGTCAGAGATCACAAGGCAAGCCCCGTATCCTATTTTTAGTTGCGTATTGACACTACCGTCGGTAAAAATATAGAGGTATGTCTTTGTTGATTGTTTTTTAATGTTCAAACATTTCCTGTAAGCAGGAGCAAAATGACTGCGCCTAAATGGATAAATTATTATTGCCTCGTCCCTAAATGTAAACCGAATAATGAAGGATGCTAATTACTACATGATTAAAAACGATATAGACTGTCCCTGCGATTCCAATACACTGTTTGCGCTGTGTTGTGGTCGTTTTATATCTGCTGAACGAACAGCGGATACTGCTGAGCAATTGATGCGCTCTCGTTACACTGCCTTTGTTTTAAAGGATGAAGCATATCTTATAAAGACCTGGCATCCTGATACTTGCCCAGAAAATATTAAGTTATACGATGACTCTCGTTGGTTAGGGCTGAAAATTAAGTCGATCCAGGCCGGTGGAGTTAATGACGACAAGGGAACAGTAGAATTTGTCGCCCGTTATAAAATAGCAGGTCGTGCCCATCGTATACACGAGGTAAGTAGTTTTACTCGATGTGATGGTCAGTGGCGTTATGTGGATGGTAGTTGAATAAATTATAACCTTGGTGCGTAAAATGTACCCTACCTTAAACCGAGTAATCAAGGATGCCAAAAAATCAATAACAAAATGGTTCTTTGGGGTTTCAGGTTATCAAGAAATAGTTAGTTTTATCAGTGTGTTGAAGCATCTTTCGACTCATGTTTTTATGCCAAAATAAGCTTAAGTCAGAATTTCTAACTAATTGAACTTATGAGGAAATTTTAAGTA
>JAJFJL010000211.1 GCA_021774055.1 Nitrosomonas sp.
ATTCTCCTTTTTTGTCATAAAGAACAGGAGACGCCCTCTTAGATAGTTTGTCAATTTATTTAAGGGGGCTTTTGTTTTGTAGCATCAATTATTGTGATTTAAAACGCCTATATTTACATCAAATATCTTGCTTATACTCAAGAATACGCCAAAGATCTGGTACTAAAATCCGAATAGATGCCGAAGCACTACTAGCCAAGATTCGGTTAGAAGCATTTCGGGAACATCATTTCTGAATTAAACCCCAACGCTCATGGCAAGAAGCCGTAGTACGGTATCTCGCAATCAAGGTAAATTTGCGCAGCTATCAAGATGTGCAGCGGATTTGTCGCAAGATTGATCCTTATTTGGGACACCTGACACTCGATCAAATTAACGGTGACGTAATTTGGAATGTTGTACAGGGACAACTCAAAAAGGGTAATGCACCGGCAACCATTAATCGCTACCTTGCCATCATGCGTAATTTGTTAAAGATGGCGCGTGAAGAATGGCAGTGGATTGATTATGCCTAAGATTCGCTTGTTGCCTGGTAAAGTTGAACGAGATCGGTGGTTGAATCGAGAAGAAGCAGAACGGCTTATTGCGGTTGCACCTGATCAGTTAGCCGCACTGATCCGTTTTGCACTGGCAACAGGTTCCGAGCACGTGAGATAACTGGACTGGAATCATGCGACACACGGCATGGTTGAATCAGACCAAAAATGGCACGCCGCGAGGAGTTCCGTTAAATGCAGGTGCCGTGGCAGTTTTGCAAGAACAAATGGGTAAACATGATCAGTTTTGTTCTACTTATCAAGGTCAGCCTAAATGCGATTAAGAATGCTGAGTTAGAATACTTGCGATTTCACGATCTACGCCACACATAGGCTTTATGGCATCGACAGGCTGGCGCGATCTGTGATGAGTTGAAAGGCTTAGGTGGCTGGAAGAGTCACGCAGCATGGTTGATCGTTATGTGAAATTTGCTACTGAAAATATGGTGTTCGCAGCATTACGAATTGAATCGACAAAGGGCAGTAAGGTAATGCCGCTCTGTCACCTTCAAAGAGAAGCAATGAATCAGATAATTCATTGATTAATTGGCTCCCTGACGAGGGCTCGAACCTCGGACAAACGGATTAACAGTCCGTTGCTCTACCAACTGAGCTATCAGGGATTTGGTGAGAGGCGAATATTACCGGTTTGTGCCTTACTGGTCAACCGTTACCAGTAAAAAGATTACATCTATTTTTATCTGTATTGGTGCTGCAAAACAAACATAACTTTACTTCGCTTTTAATAAGGCTTTCTATTTAATATAGAAAGCTGATATTTAATAAAATATATAATGCGCAGTAGTAGTTGCAGTTATTGATTAAATTTTTGTAAGATTATT
Organism: Nitrosomonas sp.; assembly: GCA_021774055.1. Classification (GTDB taxonomy): domain Bacteria; phylum Pseudomonadota; class Gammaproteobacteria; order Burkholderiales; family Nitrosomonadaceae; genus Nitrosomonas. Next base: position 1,379 of record JAJFJL010000211.1, read on the forward strand.
TTGAGCCATTGTTCAAAATCATGATGTTTAGTTATCGTATATTGCCAACAGTGAAAGCCAATTTGTTTGCCAGCAAAAATATTCTGTGCCTGGTCGTCAATATAAAAAGTTTTACTCGGGTTTAGTTGATAAGTAGAAACCGCATGCTGATAGATTTCAGGTTGTGGTTTGATGAATCCAGTTTCAAAAGAAATAACTGCACCGTCAAAACATAAGAAGTCTGGGTAGGCTTCGATTATCCACGGATAATGAATTTCACTTATGTTAGAGAATAAAATTAGTCGGTGACCATCGGCAGCAAGTTTTTTAACACAACACCACATTGGTTCATTGATGGTGAAAATTTGCTGCCATGCATGATGAAATTGTGCTGCAGTTGCATTGCTTCCTAAAACATTAAGTGCCCACTGCGTATAATCTTGTTGACTGATTAAACCAGCCTCAAGTTGATCTTTTCTATTAAGTAGGAGACTAATACGTTCTTGAGGATTTTTTATATTTGCGGGGATAAGACGTGCAAGTGATGATTCAAAATTAAAATCAAGTAGAACACGACCAATATCAAAAAGAAATACCATTGTTAGCAGGGGGTAGTAAGCTTAGTGATATTTATTTGCTCTAATAAGAAGCTCCCCACAAATGCCGTTAGATCCTTATCTTGAACCACAAAGGTTCAAGGGCGGTTGTTTCCCGGATGTATCAGGCATATCCCCGAAAGGACACGCACAACAACATCACTTTAGTCCACAACCTATTCTGATAATTGGCTCAAAGAATCAGGATCTTAACTAACACCGCAGGGAACAAACTTTATTTACTTTAAAAAAACAAAGTAAATTATTTTAGTATGAAAAAACCAGGAATCAGTTATTGTAATTTATCATCTGGTTCAATTGGCACCTCATCTTGAACCAATACTTCATCCTGTTTTTCCTGCATGGGTCCCATTCTACGCTTAAATTCACTGATGTCAAAACCTCTGTCATTTTGCAGTATAAGCAATTCATGCGTCATGCCAAGCGCTGCGATAACAGCAATACGCTCTGAACCAACAACTTTTCCTTCGTCTTTAATTTGTTTTATTTTATTATTTAAATATGAAACTGCAAGCAGTAATGATTCATATTCTTCATTCTGACAATTAACACGAAATTTATGCCCCATAATTGTTACATCAATGTCTTTTTCAGTATCCATTTGTCTTTGAAACGTCTAATTTGAAATAATACCTAGGTCCTGCAAGTAATCATGCATACAGTGCGTAACAAATTGTTTCATAGAGTAAGTTTTATTCTGCACAGAATACGTACTGATATCCCCAAAGAATAAAGTTTGCCATATGGAACAATCTGTTGTGTAGAATACGTATAATTACTTGCGAGATCTAGGTAATAAAAAATAACTAGGTGGTAGTATACCTAAATCCAGCAACTTCTCGTATCTTTTCCTCAATAGCATCAACCATCATTCCTGCCACGTTAAAGTTACTTTGTGCGGTAATCTCTTGCATGCCAGTTGGACTGGTGACATTAATTTCAGTAAGAAAATCACCGATAACATCCAAACCTACTAGCATTAAACCTTCTTGATATAGTTTTGGAGCGATTGTTTCAGCGATTAGATAATCATGTTTACTAAGTGGCTGTGTAATACCTGTGCCACCAACCGCAAGATTACTACGTATCTCACCTGCTTTAGGGATGCGTGCAAGTGCATAAGGTACAGGTTTGCCGGCTATTAGAATAATCCGTTTATCACCTTTAGTGATATCAGTTAGAAATTTCTGCGCCATAATTGTACGTGTTCCATAATAGGTGAGTGTTTCTAAAATAACATTAGTATTATGGTCGTCACTACGAATACGAAAAACTTCAGCTCCACCCATACCATTAAGTGGTTTTACAATAATGTCTTTGTGCTTGCTAAGAAAATCAAGTATCAGGTTCTGTTGTTTTGTTACTAGTGTTGGTGCAATAAATTGAGGAAATTTTGCAATACTTAATTTTTCGTTGTAGTTACGTATCGCATTTGGGCGGTTAACAACAAAAGCACCTTGTGTTTCTGCAAGTTCAAGCAAATAGGTGCTGACAACATATTCCATGTCAAAAGGTGGATCTTTGCGCAACAAAACAACATCAAATTCTTGCAACTGAATTTCTTCTATTTTTCCAGTTTGATACCAGGTTGTGTCATTATCCAGACTAGTAGTTAATGTCAAAGTGCGCGCCAGACCAATTACCTTATTTTGTTTTAGAACAATATCTGCTTGCTGCATAACAAATAAATGGTGCCCACGAACAACAGCCTCACGCATTATGGCAAGGCTTGAGTCTTTATTAGTATTGATTGAATCAAGTGGGTCAATAATAAAAGCAAATTTCATTGGTTGTTATAACCTAGGCTATATTTTTTTGTGCAGCGCTTATTTTTAATTCTAATGCAGCTGCTAGTAGTGCTAGGCGGGCCACTACACTATAGGCATAAAAACGATTAGGCATGCAGTCTGATTGCGCTGTACGATTGGGTGGTAGGCAGGTGGTCTCAAAAGCCAGTGGTTCAAAATGCATGCCAGGTGCATTCAGATTTTCATCTGTTCCACGACCAGTATGGACACGATAAAAGCCACCAACTACAAAATGATCAATCATATATATAACTGGTTCTGCAACAGCTTGATTAATATTTTCAAAGGTATAAACACCTTCTTGCACTAAAATATTTGATACTTTCAGCCCTTCTTTAATAACCGCCATTTTGTTACGTTGTTTGCGATTAAGTGATTGAATATCAGCGCCATCTTTCACGGTCATGATACCCATACCGTAAGTCCCTGAATCTGCTTTAACAATAACAAAAGGCTTTTCTTTAACATTATATTGTGCGTATTTTTCTTTAATTTCAGAAAGAATTTCATCAGCTGCACTAGCGACACAATCAACACTTTTATGCTCTTGAAAATTAACTTGACCACAAGAAGCAAAGCGTGGATTAATAAGCCATGGATCAATGCCAATTAAATCAGCGAATTCATGCGCAATGTCATCATATGCTAAGAAATGTTTAGATTTTTGACGATTTGCCCAGCCTGCATAAAGTGGTGGAATAACAACTTGCTCTAAATTTTGCAGAATTTCAGGAGTTCCTGTTGAAAGATCGTTGTTCAGCAAAACAGTGCATGGATCAAAGTTGGCGACACTTAGGCGATTATTGTTACGCTCAATTGGTTCTAAGGTTATGGCCTGACCATCGGGCAAATCTATTTTTGTCGCGGTGGTGATTTCCGGCAATAAAGTTCCGATGCGAACATCCATCCCAGCATGGTGCATAATATTTTGTAAAGATGCGATATTTTGCAAGTAGAATAAATTTCTAGTGTGATTCTCTGGAATCAATAGCACGCTGTGTGCATCTGGGCATATTTTTTCTACTGCTGACATCATTGCTTGCACACAAAGCGGCATGAACTCTGAATTAAGATTATTAAAACCAGCTGGAAATAGATTAGTATCAACCGGTGCTAACTTGAAACCACTGTTGCGTAGATCTACTGAGCAATAAAATGGCACAGTATATTCGCGCCATTTTCCACGCAACCAATGTTCTATAGTTGGCATAGCATTAAGAATTCGGTTTTCTAGATCAAGAATTGGTCCACTTAAAGCAGTAGAAAGGTGAGGTACAGGCATGAATATTAGCTATGGTTAGGTTATTGGTATGTTGATGGTACTATACCATTGCTGGTTATTTAGTCTTTTTGTGATGAATTGCTAGCCATTAGGGACGAGGCAATAATAATTTGTCTATTTAGGCGGAGTCATTTTGCTCTGATTTGAGGCGGTCCGTAGGGAGCATAGTTATTCTATGTAACCGAAGGAGCAACGAAAGATCAGCGTAAAAGGACAAGTACAAATGGAGAAAGTATTATTTCCTCGTCCCTTAGGAACGTGTATGAAATAACTTGAGCATCTAGCTTTGTCTTTATGCTCATCTTATGCATTATGTAAACAGTTACATAGCCGTGCTATGCGCCTGTTTACACGCTTTGAATATGGGCATAAATCCTGTGCTAGTTGCTCAAGTTATTTCATACACGTTCCTAAGTTATGAAACGCAGTCAAACTGCTACAAGTTAGTACATGGCACCCAAGATAGTTTGTGGTGATTGGAAACATCATCATACATTATTTGTCTCACAAATTACGCAATGACCAAATACCCTTCCTGGTAATTCTATAAATTTCTATGACCTTTATTATTTATGTCTAATGCTCTAGAACCTGTTCTTATTCTGCTAGCTATTGCTGTATTAGCGGTAGTGGTATTTCGTATGCTACGTTTGCCACCAATGTTAGGGTATCTACTTGCTGGCGTTATTATTGGTCCATATGCTTTAGGCTGGATACCAGATGATGAAAAAACACGGCATTTGGCTGAATTTGGTGTAGTTTTTCTTATGTTTAGTATTGGTTTAGAGTTTAGTCTACCTAAGCTTCTCACCATGAAACGTATCGTATTTGGGTTTGGTGCAGCACAAGTCATTACGACTATCTTATTAGTGATGGCTGTTACTACCTGGGCATTAGGTCTTGATTGGCGTATAGGGCTTGCATTAGGAGGCGCCTTGGCAATGTCTTCCACTGCGATTGTTATTAAGATGTTAGCAGAACGCTTGGAAGTTAATACGGCACATGGAAGGCAAATTATTGGCGTATTGTTGTTCCAAGATTTGGCTGTAATACCATTGATAATTTTAATTCCAGCGTTAGTTGTTACTGCGGATAGTGGTACGACAGGCGATATTATGACCTATGCGATCGCCTTATTTAAAGCATTAGTTGTATTGGTGCTTATTTTGTTCTTAGGACAGCGGTTGATGCGCCCTTGGTTTCATCTGGTCGCACGGCAAAAATCTTCTGAATTATTTGTTCTAAACGTTTTATTAATAACGTTAGGGCTTGCCTGGCTCACTGAAATAGCTGGTTTATCACTAGCATTAGGTGCCTTTCTTGCAGGCATGTTAATTTCAGAAACAGAATATCGTTATCAGGTTGAAGATGATATCAAGCCGTTTCGTGACATTTTACTTGGTTTGTTTTTTATAACTATAGGAATGTTGCTAGATATACATGTTGTCATACAAAATTTTGTATGGGTTGCGGCAATACTGATTGCATTGATTGTTCTGAAGATTATACTAATTACAGCGTTGTCACGTTTATTTGGTGCAGATTCTAATGTTGCCGCTAAGACAGGCATGAATCTTGCGCAAGGCGGTGAGTTTGGTTTTGTTTTATTAGCATTGTCTGGTTCTGTTGGTTTAATAGAAGATGCAGTACTGCAACCAGTATTAGCCGCAATGGTGTTATCAATGTTTATTGCTCCATTTATGATTGAGTATAGTGAACGGATAGTACAACGGTTTTATTATACGGAATGGATGCAACGTGCAATGCAAATCACCACTATCGCCGCACACACAATGGTCGAAGAAGGGCATGTGATTGTCTGTGGCTATGGGCGTAGCGGGCAAAATGTGTCACGTTTATTAGAAAAAGAAGCAATTCCATTTATTGCTCTTGACCTAGACCCAAGCAGAATTCATGAAGCAACTAGTGCCGGAGAATCTGTCGTGTATGGAGATGCTGCCCGACGTGAGGTATTAATTGCTGCCGGATTGATGCGCGCTAAAGTCCTAATTGTCAGTTATGCCAATACAGCTTCAGCACTAACAATTTTAGGTCATGTAAGAGATCTACGGCCTGAGCTATCTGTCATTGTTCGAACGCATGATGATGTCGATATTGATTTATTAAAAGAAGCTGGAGCAACTGAAGTAGTCGCCGAAATTATGGAAGGTAGTTTAATGCTGGTATCCCATGCGTTAATGCTGCTAGACATCCCATCAAGTCGTGTGTTGCGGTGCTTACACCAAACACGTGAACAACGCTATAAGCTGTTTCGTGGTTTTTTTCATGGTGCCTCTGATGAAGCAGAAGAAGGTGGTGATAGGGTATTACCACGATTATTAACTGTAATCATTGCGCAGGACACAGCCGCTGTTAACAAAACATTGGGAGAGCTAGACCTAGATAGTTTAGCAGTGGAAGTTACTGCAGTAAGAAGGCGTAATATTCGCGGATTACTACCAAGCAGCGAAACACGATTAGAAGCTGGTGATGTTTTGGTGTTAAGAGGTATACAGGAGAATTTAGCTGCGGCAGAAATTAGACTGATACAAGGCTGATATATTTTATCCAGACATAGAAAAAAATTTTTATTTAAAATGATAATTAGAGCAGTTTCATGGACAGGTTTTGTTTGAAAGTGTATAGTCGCGCTTCTACCCTGACGAGTTACGGACTAGGGGAGGGGAGTTGCTGCGCGGGAAGCGCGTGGTGATGATTTGGTGCGCGCAGCATAAACAAACAATCTTTATGTTGCGTAGTGTTCAATATTTACGGAGGGATATATGAATAAAGCTGTACAGGCTGTTCTTGGATTAGGATTATTATGTTTTGGTGCTTCACATGCACTAGCTGCAACAGATATTTCAAAGTTACCACGTGTAACCCAAACTTTAGTTGCACCACCAGCTGTACCTAAGCATGATCAAGTTGCTAAGGGTGGCCCTAAGGTTGTTCAAGTAAGAATGGAAACCATTGAGAAAGAAATTGAAGTTGCACCTGGCGCAAAAGTTTGGGCGCTTACTTTTGATGGTACCGTTCCTGGTCCACTAATTGTTATTCATGAAGGTGATTACCTTGAGCTGACATTAGCTAACCCTAAGGAAAGCACATTAGCGCATAATGTTGATTTTCATTCAGCAACTGGTGCTTTAGGTGGTGCTGGATTAACATTAGTACAACCGGGTGAAGAAGTTGTTTTACGCTGGAAAGCTGTTAAGCCAGGTGTATTCGTTTATCACTGTGCACCAGGTGGAACAATGATTCCTTTCCACGTTATCTCAGGTATGAGCGGTGCAATTATGGTATTGCCACGTGATGGACTAAAAGATAACAAAGGCAAGTCATACACATATGACAAAGCTTACTACATTGGTGAGCAAGACTTCTATCTGCCACAAGATGATAAAGGTAACTTCAAAACCTACCCAGTGCCAGCAGCTGGAATGGCTGATATGCTTGACGTAGCTACCGGATTGATCCCAACTCATGTTGTATTTAACGGTGCTGCCGGTGCAATTACTGGTGACAATGCATTATCAGCTAAAGTTGGAGAGAAAGTATTATTTATCCATTCACAAGCTAACCGTCCTTCATATCCTCACTTAATTGGCGGTCATGCTGATCTATACTGGGTTGGTGGTTCATTCAGCGACACACCTCTAACAAGCCAAGAGACTTGGTTTGTTCCAGCTGGAGCAGCTGTAGCTGCAGCGTATGAATTCAAGCAACCTGGTTTATATGTATACCTCAGTCATAACCTGATTGAAGCTGTATTAATGGGTGCTGCTCTTCATATGAACGTAGAAGGCGAGTGGAATGATGATCTCATGACACAAGTAACCGCACCTGCAAGCTTTGATGCAAGTGCAGCAAACGATCACTAAATTGTAATTAGTGTATTAGTTTGTGTGTAAAGAAACGGCTGCAGCCTTAAAGTTGCAGCCGTTTTTATTTTATCTATATATGGACTTTAATAATGCCAATTAAATCACGTATACGTACTGTCCAGCATTACCCTAAACAAGGGATCATGTTTCGTGACATTACAACATTACTAAAAGATCCGATTGGACTGCGTACTACAGTACAAGAGATCAGCAAACGCTACCAAGAAAGTGGCGTCGATAAAGTAGTTGGTATTGAATCTAGGGGGTTTATTATCGGCGCACCAGTTGCCTACGAGCTTGGCGTTGGTTTTGTACCAATTCGCAAGAAAAACAAATTACCCGCTGAAACAATTGGTCGTGATTATCAGCTTGAATATGGTAGCGACCGGATTGAAATCCATACAGACGCGATTAATCCTGGTGATAGTATTTTGTTGATTGATGATTTAATTGCAACAGGTGGCACAGCAGAAGCAGCAATCAGCTTAATACAAGATATGGGTGGGGAAATTTTGGAATGTTGTTTTGTAATTGACTTACCTGATGTTGGAGGTAGAGCACGCCTAGAATTAAAGCATCATAAAGTGTTTGCATTATGTGAATTTAGTGGCAGCTGAGACGATACAAACACAAGAATAACTACTCGCTACTTCTTAAAATTTGAAAAAACACTTCATTCCGCTTGATCATTCCTAATTCATTTCTAGCACGTTCTTCAATAGCTTCATAACCATTCTTTAAATCATTTACCTCAGCACTTAACCTTAAGTTTTGTTCTTGAAGATTATGGTTCATTTTACGTTTTTCTTTAACAATTTGACCCATTCTAGATACCTCAGACCAACTTGCCTTGCCAAACCACAACGGATATTGCAGTAAGGCAATTAAGGACAAGATCAATATCATCAAAGGTTTCATCTTCTAAGCTGATAAAACGCATTTTCTCCAGCATAACTTGTGGTATCGCTAAGTTCTTCCTCAATACGCAATAATTGATTGTATTTAGCTAAACGATCAGATCTAGATAGTGATCCAGTTTTAATTTGCAACGCATTGGTAGCCACTGCAATATCAGCAATTGTAGTATCTTCGGTTTCACCTGATCTATGTGATATGACAGCTGTATAACCAGCACATTTAGCCATTTCTATCGCGGCTAAAGTTTCAGTTAAGGTGCCGATTTGATTAACTTTAATAAGAATTGAATTAGCAACACCTTGAGCGATACCTTCCTTTAAAATACGTGTATTTGTTACAAATACATCATCACCGACTAGTTGAACAGATTTTCCAAGCCTATTGGTTAGTTGCGACCAACCATCCCAGTCTATCTCACTCATCCCATCCTCGATACTTATAATCGGATATTTATCAACCCAAGTAGCAAGATAATCAATAAATTGTGATGAAGTTAAGCTCATGTTTTCAGATGGAAAAACATATTTGCCGTCTTTAAAAAACTCTGAGCTGGCGCAATCTATTCCAATAGCAACCTCTGGTCCAGGCTGATAACCTGCCTCATCAATCGCCTGCACAATAAGTTGTAATGCAGCTTCATTATTTTCTAAGTTTGGTGCAAAGCCACCTTCATCACCAACAGTAGTAGGCATATTTTTAGCATTTAATAATTTCTTTAATGCACTAAATATTTCGGCACCACAACGGACAGACTCTCGAAAACTTTTTACCCCATGTGGGATAACCATAAATTCCTGCATGTTAATATTATTATTAGCATGCGCACCACCATTAATTAAATTCATCATAGGTACTGGCATAGACATACGTCCGGCACCTCCAAGATAACGGTATAGCGGCAAACTACAGTCTTCTGCTGCGGCTTTCGCGGTTGCCAAAGATACTGCAAGAATAGCATTAGCACCTAATCTTGATTTATTTTCAGTGCCGTCAAGATCAATCAATGTTTGGTCAATAAAGCTTTGCTCAATCGCATCCAACCCTATTATGGCTTCAATTATTTCTGTGTTAACATTTTCTACTGCTTTGAGTACACCTTTGCCTGAATAACGTTGTGCATCCTCATCTCTTAACTCTACTGCCTCTCTGATACCAACCGATGCACCAGATGGTACTGCTGCGCGCCCCATAACACCTGACTCAAGTAATACATCTACTTCGATTGTTGGATTACCGCGAGAATCTAAAATTTCACGTGCTACGGCATCTACTATTGCGCTCATACTACATTTTCCCTGTATTGTTTATTTGGATCTAAATCTTGCAAATAATCACACATATGACTTGTATCTTGCGTCATAGTCATACATGGTTATTTACATAATTTAAGATGGATGTTTGTTATCTATTATTTGTGTAGCTTAGAAACGTGCATGAAATAAATTAGGCAACTAACTTTGTATTTAAGCCCATCTTCTACGTTATGTAAACAGTTACATAGCCATACTATGCGCCTGTTTACACGTCTTGAATATGAACATAAACCCTGCGATAGTTGCCTAATTTATTCCATGCACATTCCTTAGCCAACCGATTGTGCTAGCTCAGCACCTGGATTTTTTGCTCCTGTTACAGATTGTTTTTTTGAAAAACTAAGGGCCGCAGTTATAAAAGAATTAAATAGGGGGTGTCCTATTTTAGGTGTAGAAGTGAATTCAGGGTGAAATTGGCAAGCAATAAACCATGGATGCTCTTGCTCGGATAGCTCTATCACTTCACATAAATCATCTTCTTTAGATAACCCGCTAACACACAGTCCAGCTTTCTTTAGCGCAAGAATATGATCGGAATTAATTTCATATCGGTGGCGGTGGCGTTCAAAAATACAATCAGCCCCATAAACTTTCCTGGCCAATGAATTTCTTTTTAAGCTACACTCTTGTCTACCCAAGCGCATACTACCGCCAATATCTGAGTGTTTGTTACGTGTTTCAAGGTTACCTTCATTAGTACGCCATTCAGTAATTAATCCAACGACTGGGTAAGGAGTTTCAGGATTAAATTCAGTACTGTGGGCATTCTTCATATTAGCTTTGTTTCGCGCATATTCAACTACTGCTAACTGCAAACCAAGACAAATTCCTAAATAAGGAATGCGATTCAATCGTGCATAATTAATTGCAGTTATTTTACCTTCAACGCCGCGTTTACCAAAACCACCGGGAACTAATATAGCATCCATATTAGCAAGACAACTAGCGCCTGTAGTTTCAATATCTTCTGAATCAATATAATTAATATTAATTTTGCAACTAGTATGAATTCCTGCGTGAATTAGCGCTTCTGATAAAGATTTATATGATTCTGTTAAATCAACATATTTTCCAACTAATGCAATAGTTATAAAGTGTTTGGGATGTTCAAGTGCATTAACTAAATTTTTCCAGACACTTAAATTGGCAGGTTTAGCTAATATATTCAACTTATGACAAATAATTTCATCAAGCATTTGTTCATGCAACAACCCAGGTATTTTATAAATGCTATCTACATCAATCGCAGAAATAACCGCTTGCTCTTTTACATTAGTAAAAAGTGCAATTTTTCTACGCTCATCCATTGGTAAATCACGGTCAGAACGACAAAGTAACACATCTGGCTGTATTCCAATTTCACGTAATTCTTTAACTGAATGCTGAGTTGGTTTGGTTTTTAATTCGCCAGCAGAAGCAATATAGGGCAATAATGTGAGATGAATAAAGCAGGTATCCTGGCTAGGTTTTTGAACTGCCATTTGTCGAATAGCTTCTAGAAATGGTAGTGATTCAATATCACCAACAGTACCGCCAATTTCAATAATAGCAACGTGTGCATCACCGACACCAGCTTGAATCTGAAGTTTTATTTCGTCGGTAATATGAGGAATTACTTGTACCGTACCACCAAGATAATCACCACGTCGTTCTTTTCTAATGACACTTTCATAAATTTGACCGGTAGTAAAATTATTACGTTTGGTCATTTTAGTGCTGATAAAACGCTCATAATGACCAAGGTCAAGATCAGTTTCGGCACCATCCTCAGTTACGAATACCTCTCCATGCTGAAATGGACTCATCGTACCAGGATCTACATTAATATAAGGATCCAGCTTTAGCATAGTTACTTTGATATCACGAGTTTCAAGTAATGCCGCAAGAGATGCCGCAGCAATTCCTTTGCCCAAAGAAGAAACTACACCGCCGGTTACAAAGACGTATTTAGTCATGAATAGGGATTGACCAGCTAGATGATAATATTAAGTGATCTTTATACAACATTCGACCGGATACGGTTATCTTATGATTAGTGAATTTCAATTAGTAGTTTCTTCGTCATTTGTTCTGCTTGGTAGAGATAGCTACCACCGAACAAATTCAAATGATTGATAATATGATAAAGGTTGTAAAGTGACTTGCGGGTATTATAACCGGAATCAAGAGGGTAAGTATGCTGATATGCAGTATAAAAAGCTGCAGGAAATCCACCAAAAAGTTCTGTCATTGCAATATCCGCTTCACGATCACCATAATAAACAGCAGGATCAAATAACACTGGCTGACCAGTTATATCAAAACCATAATTTCCACTCCATAAATCACCATGTAATAGTGATGCAGCAGGTGGTTTACCACTAAAAAATAAATCTAACTCGGCCATTAATTGTGCACCAAGTGTTTGCAACTCGCCTGTATAACCATTAGTTGCCGCAAGTTTTAATTGATAACCTAAACGATTAGTGCGCCAAAATTCAACCCAATCAAATGAAGTTGTATTAATTTGTGTTGTATCACCAATAGTATTATTACATTCCCAACCATATTGTGACGAGCAGTGTTGATGCATTACTGCCAACTTAGCTCCTAATGCTGCAGCATCATTTCGAGAAGCATTATTAATTTCTAGATATTCTAAAACTAACCATGCATAACTGTCATTTTTGTTCCAGCATATCGGTGTTGGTGCACGTAAGGTGTGACTATTGATAATTGCATTAAGACCAGCAGCTTCTGCCTCAAACATTGACAATTTATCTGCTGAGTTTAGCTTAACAAAAAAACACTGCTTACCATCTGCGACACAATAGGTTTCGTTAATACAGCCACCACTTTGTACAGTAATTTTCTTAGCATTAAATCTATGGTTAATTACTGACGAAATATGATCGGCAATTTCAGACCAAGGTATCATCGGATAGTCACCATCTACACACTCCTAAGACAACCACTGTCTAGCTTGTTCGATAGCAAACTTTACTTGTGCTGGAGATGTTCCTCCAAGATGATTGCGACGTTCCATTGAGCCTTCCAATGTCAATACTGCAAATATATCAGCTTCAATTTGCGCAGAAAATTTTTGTAATTCAGATAAATCAAGCGCACTTAGATCGACACCTTTTTGCTCTGCAAACTGTACCGTTTTAGCAACAACTTCGTGTGCGTCACGAAATGGCAAACCTTTTTGCGTAAGATAATCAGCTAAGTCAGTGGCTGTAGCATAACCACGCATTGCTGCATTACGCATCGCATCATGATTCACCTGAATACCTGCAAACATATCAGTATAAATACGTAAGGTATCAATAAGTGTATCAACAGTATCAAATAACGGTTCTTTATCTTCCTGATTATCTTTGTTGTAAGCCAACGGCTGGGATTTCATCAACGTTAATAATGCAACTAAATTGCCATTAATACGTCCAGTTTTACCGCGAACTAATTCAGGAACATCCGGGTTTTTCTTTTGCGGCATAATAGATGAGCCGGTACAAAAACGATCCGCAAGTGTAATAAAACCAAATGCAGGGCTGATCCATAAAATTAATTCCTCAGATAAGCGTGAGAAATGAGTCATTATTAATGCAGCACAGGAACCAAATTCAATAATAAAATCTCGATCAGATACAGCATCAAGTGAATTTCTGCAAATACCGTCAAAGCCAAGTTTTTGTGCCACAAGCTCACGATCAATAGGATAGCTGGTTCCTGCTAATGCAGCAGCACCTAATGGCGACTGATTAACCCGCTGCCTACAATCAGTTAATCTTTCTACATCTCTTTTCATCATCTCAAAGTAAGCCATTAGATGATGAGCAAAAGATACCGGCTGCGCAACTTGTAAATGAGTAAATCCAGGCATAACTGTATTGGTATGCTTTTCAGCAAGATCTAATATTGCTGATTGCATTGCTTTAATCAGGTTGATTATTTCATCAATTGATGCGCGTAAATACAACCGCACATCCGTAGCAACTTGGTCATTACGTGAACGTGCTGTGTGCAAACGCTTACCTGCATCACCTACTAAATCTGTTAAACGTTTTTCTATATTAAGATGAACATCCTCTAATTCTAAAAGCCAGACAAAATCACCACTATTAATTTCATTTTGAATTTGTTGCAAACCACGCTCTATATCTGCAAGATCAGCAGTACTGATAATGTCCTGTGCAGATAGCATTTGTGCATGTGCAATAGATCCTTGAATATCATATTCTGCTAAACGTTGTTCAAAGCTGATAGATGCGGTATAACGTTGTACTAATTGTGAAACTGGTTCATTAAATCTACCGGACCAAGTTTTTTTATTATTTTCCACTGATGTGTTTTTCTCCATTGAAATTGCTATAATCCTATGTCAGGATTATAGCTGAGCAAAATAACATACTCTAGTACCTTGCATCCTAAATAACTAGAAAAATCTGTGGCACAAATTGCCGGTAACTGTGTTGAAGAAACTTGACGTATGCTCAATATACCTGCGTTTCTTCGCCTTGTTCTCGACAATTTTTGCACCCCCATATTTTCCTGGTTATTTAGGGTGCAAGGTACTAGGCGTTTGTTTAAGAATAGTGTAATTGATTTATTAGTGTATTATCTTAATCAGTTTATTATTTATTTTAATCTGATAAAACAATCAATTAATTTAAATAAATGAAGAGATCTAAAATAAGTTTACAGTATTTCTTAAGTCTTATTTTTGAGTAAATTCATGAAACAGTAATAGCCCGACTTTTTAATAAAAATTTTTAAAAAAATTACTTAGAGAATTTCAAACTTAGATTATGTAAATAACCGCACAACAGACTGTTCCATATAGTAAACTTTATTCTTTGAGAATATCAACAAGCATTCTGTGCAGAACAAAATTTACCTTGTGAAACAATCTGTTGCGCATTGTATGCAAGACCATCTACAGGATCTAGGTTAGAATTTGACCATCGCTTCTTTCCCTAATATAAGGATTAGTGGATAATTAGCATTTTTTCAGTTACAAACTCAAGGAGCATCCATGACGGATCAGAATAAACAAGGCAGTACAAATGCAGGTGAGAATGAAAACAAACCAGCCGAACATAATCAGGACAGTAATACAACAGCTTCAAAAGCTGCAACACTGTCTTCAATATTGGGTGATAAATTGGGTAATAAATTTGAAATAGTTGCTAAATTTCCAACAATGCAATTTCCAGCCTGGTATGGTCTAGTAGGTTTGGCTGTTATTATTATTGTTATCTGTTGGAAACAAATTGCTGTTGGTCAGGTTGAAACTGATATGGCTAAACAGCTAGTAAGTGAACGAGAAGTAATTACTAATGAAGCCCGCGCTTATGCTGATCAACAATATGCCCAGGAGGAAGAACGTTTTGGGCAGGTTTTATCATGGTCAGTACGTAGTGAACTTATTCGTGGCAATCTTGACCAAGTTAGCCAGTATTTGAATGAGGTCGTTAAGATGAAAGACACTGAAATGGTCGTGCTTATTAGTAATGAAGGTGAATTACTCGTATCTACAGATAAGCGATTTGAAGATTCAGATATTAGTGAAATATATTCTGATGAAGTTCTGAAACAGGAAAGAATTACGCTGATTTCTAACGTTAACAATAAGAAGTTGTTAATTGTTCCTGTAATGGGATTAAACAACCAGTTAGCTACTATAGTTGTAAGTTATAACCCACCTGCGTTATAAGACTAGGAAGCGCGTATTAACCTATCGATCTAGTTATTGATATTATTTACGCGCCTTCCCGTAGTGGTATAGTGAACTTATTAATAAGTGTTTCATATAGAATAAATTTTATTCTATATGAAACAACTTGTTGAGTATTATGCATGCATAATAACTTGTATCTAGCTGAGAAATTTAACTTGATCGTTTAATTTTTGCACCTAACTGTGACAACTTGTCTTCAATACGTTCGTAACCACGGTCAAGATGGTAAATTCGGTCAACAACTGTTTCACCCTGAGCGATTAGTCCCGCAATCACTAAGCTAGCTGACGCACGCAAATCAGTTGCCATAACGTAAGCGCCGTCAAGCCTTGTTATTCCTCGTATGATTGCCGTATTGCCTTCCACACTGATATTTGCACTCATTCGTTTCAATTCTTGTACATGCATAAAGCGATTCTCAAAAATTGTTTCTGTAATAATTGCAGTTCCATCAGCGATACAATTCATAGCCATAAATTGAGCCTGCATATCAGTTGGGAATGCAGGGTAGGGTGCTGTTCTTAGGTCAACAGACTTTGGTCTATTGTTCATTTTCAGACTAATCCAGTTATCCCCTAACTGGATAATTGCACCAGCTTCAGTCAGCTTATCAAGCATTGCATCAAGAGTATGGCTAGCTACTCCAGATAAATAAATCTCACCTTGACTGGCTGCACCAGCTACTAGAAATGTACCTGCTTCAATTCTATCTGGCATAACATTATGTGTTGCGCCATGCAACGATTTAACTCCTTCAACGGTGATGATATCACTACCTGCACCATGTATTTTTGCTCCCATTGCAATCAAACAATTTGCTAAATCAATAATTTCTGGCTCACGTGCCGCATTCTCAATGACAGTTGTGCCGCTTGCCAAAGTTGCTGCCATCATCAAATTCTCAGTACCAGTAACACTGACAATATCCATGACTATCTGCGTACCTTTAAGCTGTTTTGCCACGGCATGAATATAACCATGCTCAATTTTTATTTCTGCACCCATAGCTTGCAACCCCTTGATATGCTGATCAACAGGTCTTAAACCAATTGCACAACCACCAGGTAATGAAATAATAGCTTCACCAGCACGCGCAAGCATTGGCCCTAGCAATAAAATAGCTGCTCGCATAGTTTTAACCATTTCATAAGGAGCCATCAGACTAGAAAGGGTAGTTGCGGTTAATACTGTTTCAGAATGATCACTTGTTGTTTCTATAACCACTCCCACTTTCTTAAGTAAAGCTAACATGGTTGTTACATCATGAAGAAAGGGAACATTATTAATCTTAACTGTATCTGTAGTCAGTAATGCTGCACAGAGAACTGGAAGGGCCGCATTCTTAGCACCTGAAATGGCGACTTCACCACATAAGCGAGTGCCACCTTGAATAATTAGTTTTTGCATTAATTAATGTAGATTTTGGATGTTAACTAGACCACTATCTGTGATCTAGTTAATTATTATTGAAGAGATATTATTAGGTAAAAGGATGTTTAGAAATCCTAATAACACTTAAGTCCTGCAAGTGGTCATACACATTTCACACAACAGACTGTTTCATATGGCAAACATTATTCTTTAGGAATGTCAATAAATATGCCATAAAGAATTAAATTCACTCTATGAAACAATCGTCTACTAATTTAAGATGGGACAGAATATGGCATCCTTCAATGCCTACCCACCGTCATTTCTGTGTGTTTCTAGCAGGAGTCCAAGAGGCCGCAGTTCGTAGCCTGGATGAAGCGCAGCGGAATCCGGGAGTAATTTCTACTTACCCACTTGACGTTATGATGATGATGAGTAATGTAGCTATTTCATCATTGCAACCCCGGATTCCGCAAGCTCCATCCAGGCTACTTGCTACCTGTGATCTAGTTAATCATTATTGAATAGAATAGATGTTGTTAGGTGAGAGGCTGTTTAAAAAAACAAGTGATCATGGGTGTTTTGCGCAACAAGTTGTTTTATATGACAAACTTTGTTCTTATGGAATATCAATAAGGGCACTTGGCCTGCTTAATGATATCTTCTAAATATATGGTCACTTGTTGGGGCTAGGTAACAGCACTTATTTCCATGAACCATATAAATAACTCTTATGCATGATAGACCGAAGTGAAGCCATGTGCAGACCACAGGACCGCATGAACTCGATGCTATTGTTAGATTTCGCTCTTAAAAATATATTCATATTGTTCACTGGTCGAAATAGCCTCATTGGAATTAATTTCCTCCAAAATAAACTTGGAAACGTGGCCATCCGCATCTCGATCAAGAGCGGAAAAACCACCACCCATATCAGCCTCCATACCAGAAGGCCATACACTCTTTTTTGCACCCCAAACACACATCAGAATGTTTTCTTTTTCAAGTTTTTTCCTTAGCTTAAACAAAGAATGAAAAAAGGAGCTTTCTTCTTTTACGCAGAGATTACCCATTTTGGGGAATTTGTCCACGATTACATAGCCTCCTTTCCTAAATCTAGAGCTATAAATCGTGTAATACTCAAGCCCAATTTTTGTAACAACCCCATCAACTATTATCGTAACGATAACGTGCGTCGATTTACTTCTTTTTTGTTTTCCAAATAATTCTTCTAACATTTCTCAGTGAAATCTAACAAACACATATCCAACCACGTGTTAACTCTGAATTACCGGTGTTGTCGGAGAATTGTTTTCCGGTTCCAATTGTGATTTTTTCTGAGGTTCCTCCCATGATTCCTCATCAGGTTTTTCATCAAACCAACGATACAACGTAGGTAGTACGATTAACGTTAGTAGGGTTGATGTAATAAGGCCACCAATTACCACAATAGCTAATGGCCGTTGCACTTCGGAACCAGGTCCAGTGGCAAATAAGAACGGGACTAAACCTAACATGGCAACAGTTGCCGTCATTAGCACCGGCCGGAAACGTTGTTCACAACCACGAATAACAGATTCAGCTACATCAACCCCTTTATTACGTTGATCTCGAATATAAGATATCAATACCACCCCGTTCAATACCGCAATACCCCACAAAGCGATAAAACCAACAGATGCTGGTACCGATAAGTATTCACCAGTTACAAATAACCCCATGATGCCGCCAATGGAAGCAAAAGGCAGTACCAAAATAATAAGTCCTGCTAGTTTTAGCGACTTGAATAACAAAAATAGTAGGAAGAAAATAGCTGCAATAGTTATAGGAACAATAACCGAGAGTGTTCCCATAGCACGCTCCATATTTTCAAATTGCCCACCCCATTCAAAATAGTATCCGGTGGGTAATTCAACTTCTGCGGCAACACGTTCTTGAATTTCTTCCACAAATCCACCTAAATCACGCTCATAAATATTAGCACCAACCACCACACGGCGTTTAGCGAATTCACGTGAAACTTGTGCCGGTCCATCAACAACCCTAATATCTGCAACAGCGTGCAATGGTATTAAAGCACCTCCTGATACATTCTCGTTGCTGGCTCCTAATGGTCCACCAGAAGGGCGTAGTAGCAAATCACGAATTGAGTCAATGGTGTCACGATATTCTGGTGGAAAACGTAAAATCAGAGAAAAACGACGTTCTCCTTCAAATACATTGGTAATTTCCTTGCCACCAATTGCTGTTTCAATCAATTCGTTGACATCGGCCACATTAAGACCATGCCTAGCAATCGCATCTCGGTCAATGTCAATAGTTAAAGATTGCTGTCCCGACAAACGTTCAATACGAATATCACGCGCACCATCAGTGGTTCTAAGAATACGTGCAACCTGCTCTGACAGTTCTTGCAGCTTACCTAGATCATTGCCAAATATCTTGACCGCAACTTGTGAGCGCACACCAGTGACCATTTCATCAACGCGCTGCTGAATTGGTTGTGACAATACGATACTCGCACCAGGCAATATCGACAATACTTGGCGAATGTCCTCATCGATCTCATCTTGTAACCGCCCAGAATCTGGATCAATCGCTATAATAGGATCCGATTCATTAGGACCTGCCGGATCAGCAGGTGATTCACCACGGCCAACTTTAGACACAACACTTGCTACGCCTGGTATTGCAGCAACCAGTTTCATGGCTTCCATTTCCATCTCAACAGATTCTTCTAATGAGATTGATGGCACACGAATAATCACTGGCGTCAAGGCGCCTTCTTTTAACGTTGGAATAAATGATTTACCTAAGAAAGGAAATAAAGCAAACGAAGCTCCTAATAGTGCCACCGCAACCAGAATGGTGATTTTCTCACTAGACAGGGCACGATCAAGTAAGCGACGGTAATGTGCTTTAAGGAATGCAATAATGCGGGTGTCTTTAGCCTCACCGCCACCACCTTTAAGAACATAGGCGCATAATACTGGTGACAATGTTAATGATACAACTAATGAAACCGCAAGTGCGATAGCGATAGTGTAGGCAAGTGGGCTAAATGTTTTACCTTCCATTCCTTGCAAGGTCATTAACGGTAAGAACACCAGAATAATAATTGAGATGCCAAAGATAACCGGAACGCCGATTTCAGAAACTGCTTCCACAATGGTCTGAAACCTCGCCTTCATGGTATTGGCACAATGCCCCAGGCGGTGATGAACATTTTCTACCACCACCACCGTTGAATCGACCATCAAACCAATCGCAACGGCTAACCCTCCTAGCGACATTAAATTCGCAGAAATACCCTGATTATTCATAATCATAAAAGTAATCAATGGGGTAATAATTAGCGTTGCTACTACAATCAGGCTAGAACGTACGTCTCCCAAAAATACAAATAGAATGATAATTACTAGGATAATCCCTTCTATTAATACGGTGGTTACTGTCCATAAGGCAGCATCGACTAAATCAGTACGATCATAAAAAGGTACAATTTGCAGTCCGTTTGGTAATAACTCTTGCTCATTAATTTCGTCAACACGTGTTTTTATGCGCGTTACAATTTCTTTGGCATTGCCGCCACGTAACATCATCACGATACCGGCTGCTGATTCAGTATACCCTCCCTTAATAGCAGCACCTTGACGTACCGCAGTACCAATTTTAACTTCAGCAACATCACGCACGAATACCGGTACACCGTCAATTTCTTTTAAGACAATATTTTCAATATCATCTAAGGTTTGAATTAGGCCAACCCCGCGAATCAAATATTGTTCAGAATGTAACGCAAGTATGTTTCCACTAGCATTTGCATTATTATTTGCTATCGATTCATCAACTTGAGATAGAGTTAAATCATAATGCCGCAAGCTATCAGGATTTACTAGCACATGATATTGTTTCGCATGACCACCGATAGAGTTTATTTCCGCTACACCTGGAATTGAACGTAGCATTGGTCGTACTACCCAATCCTGAATAGTACGTCGTTCAGTTAATTCTTCTACAGTAAGTTCACGCTCACCATCATCAGGATGATCAAGAGTGTATTGATATACTTCACCTAAGCCTGTCGATACTGGGCCCAGTTCTGGAATAACATCATCCGGCATTCGATTACTAACACTAATCAATCGCTCCATGACGATCTGACGTGCAAAATAGACATCAGTTTCATCAGTAAACACCAAGGTAATTACTGATAATCCACTTTTATTCAAAGATCGCATTTCGACTAGACCTGGCAGGCCAGTCATGGAAATTTCCAAAGGTATTGTTACTAAACGTTCGATTTCCTCTGGGCTACGGCCTAATGCACGAGTAGCCACCAATACTTGAACATTGGTTACATCTGGGAACGCATCCACAGATAATTGGGTGGTCGCCCGTAATCCTAAAGCAATTAGAATCAGGGAAATCACCACCACGATCAAGCGTTGCCTGATCATTGCACGTACGATTGAAGCTAGCATAGCTTATTCCAGTTCGGCGAGCTTACGCTCATTATCAAGATGAAAAGCACCTTCTATTACAATATCTTTTCCAGCGGAGAGCCCTTTTAGAACCGGACGTACATTACCGATGACATGATCTAATTCTACCGGTACACGTAAAAAACGATTGCTATCTTCAGCAATAAACACATAATCCTGATTATTCTCACGTACTACTGCTTCCTCAGGTACAACAAGTTGTTTATGCGGACTTTCAGTAATATACATACTTGCTAGCATGGCAGGTTTAAGGAAGCGTGTTGGATTCTCCACCACAGTACGCACTGCCACTGTACGGGTTTGCGGGTCCACAATATCAGCGACAAAAATAATTCTTCCTTTTAAGATAACATTGTTTAACGATGGAATACGAACTTCCACATGCTGACCTTCCTTCACGTTACGTGCATTATGTTCTGGAACATCACCGACGGCCCATACAGTCGATAAATCTGCCACTTGGAACAAACTATCTGAAGGCTGCACTACTTGTCCTGGCAATACATTACGATCAATAACAGTACCGCCTTTAGCAACTGTAATTGCAACAGAGGGAAGTATTTTTCCACGTTTTTCTAAATTATTTACCGCAGACTCGGTAACTCCCAATAAGCGCAATTGATCTTTGGCAGCGCTTAATTCAGCCCTGGATACTTGTAATTTTGCTTCGCGTCGTTGTAATTCAGCTTTTCCAATAACATCAGCTTCTAACAACATTTTTGCCCGTTTAGCTTCACGGAAATGTAATTGCCTCAATGAATGAGCACGTAAATAATCTAATTGTGCTCTAGTTAATTCAGGGCTAGATATGCTCGCAAGCATTTCCCCGCTATCAACTTCATCACCCAATTGCACATGGACATCAATAATACGCCCGGTAACGTTAGAGCCAACACGAATTAATTTCTGCTCATCAACTTTAATTTGACTTGGCACGTGAAGTTTATAAGCAAGCTCAGTAAATTCAAGCTTACCAACTTTAATCCGTTGCGCCATTTCTGGCGTAAGTATGATTCTATTTAAATCAACAGACGCTACGGCATCAGTTTGTTCTGAATGAGCAAGTTGCTCTTCACTACCACAGCCAACTAAAAATAAGAGGGTAAATGAGATAATACCAGTCGTAACAATAGCGTGAAATTTCATTCGAAGATTTGCTCCTTGGGATAATGGGCACGCAGTCGATCAATTTCGGTAGCAGCAGATTGCAGTTCAAAACGTGCTTGTAATAGTTCCGCCAATACACTGCGTAATACACGCTGGGTATCCAGCACTTCAATAAAACCGCGTTCACCTAAGCGATAAGCTATTTGTGCAATGCTTAATGCTAACCGAGCCTCGGTTACAATACCACTTTCAAACATATCTACTCTACGTTTTGCAATCTGCTTAGCCTGCCATGCTGATTCAAGTTGTTGACTAATTTCAAAACGACGATACTCCAATGTTTCGCGTATCCGTGCCGATTCAAAAATAGCTCCATCAATTTCGCCACGACGACGGTAGAAAATAGGGATTTTTACGCTTAACCCAGCAGTATTGGATGAGAATTGCTTATCTTGATAATTACTAAACAGGACATTAACAGAAGGAAGTACGGTTGCTCGTTCCTGATCAATTCGTAAACGAGCACGATCCTGCTCTGCTTCTAAACGAATCACATCTGGATTAATAACTGGAACTTCTTGCCGCAATGTCTCCAAGGATGGAAAAATCACATCATCATCAAGCGAAGCATTGATCTCAAAATCAGATTGTAATGTCCCAGCTGTCAGTTGTATCAATGCAACTCGTGCTCGCTGTGCATTAAGTTCAGCAGCCTCTTTACGGCTAGCAGCACTTAATACTTCAGTATCAGCTCTAATTAGCTCAAAACGTGCGGTTTCACCAACTTCCACACTCACTTTAATCCGGCGATGTATTTCTTTCATCAGATCATGGATACTGGTTTCCATCTCGGCTTGTTCTTGCCGTAGTAATAGCTCATACGCGCTTACACGCAACTGAGCGGCTAAATTAGCACGCACTTGTTCAAGATTTGCTTCGTTAATGTCAACATTTGCCTCTGCTGAGCCAATACGTGATGAACGTAAGAAAGGGTTTTCAATTGGTTGACTAACGGTTACTTCTCGTTGAGTATTAGATGGTCCAGTCACAGATGATGGTAGCCGGTTACTCTGTGGTCCAGCCATTACCGTCACTTCAGGGTTAGGAAAAGCGCTAGCGCTAACAACATTTGCTTGCGCAATATCAACTTGTGATCTTGCTGCATGTACCAGGCCATTGGCTTGTAATCCAAGTTGCTGCAGTTCATCGATAGTAAGCTGATTAGGTTGTTTAGCTGCCGTAAATGTGGATAAAAACACAAGAGTCAGACTTAGTAATAGATACCAAAATAGGGAAGTTTGCATGCGACCTTTTTAGTTGTTACAAGAATTAATACTACGCTGATAGAAGAATATTGCTGCGTATGATATACGATTATCAGATTTCATCAATGTTCAAATAAAACCTAGTTCCTTGCACGCTAAATAATCTGGAAAATATGGGGATGCAAAAATTATCGAGAACAAGGTGAAGAAGCGCAGGCATATGATCATACGTCAAGTTTATTCAACGCAGTTATCGGCAATTTTTACCACAGATTTTCCTGGTTATTTAGCGTGCAAGGTACTAGACCCTGCAAGTGATCATACACATTTTGCACAACATATTATTGCTATATAGCAAACTTTATTCTTTAGGAATATCGACAAGCATTCTATGCAGAATAAAGTTTACTTTACGAAACAATTTGTTACGCGCTATATGTATGCTCGATTGCAGGATCTAGGTAAATAAGCAATTGATTTGGATGGCTAGCAATTGCCTAGGAATGACTTAAAATAACCGAACTGAATTATATACAAAGTAATGTTGCAGGCCAATTTCTGTTAGATAAAATACATCTCCCACATAAAATCCTTTATCAGCAAAGGTTGTTGCATCTGGCCATAAGAATATATATAGGATTGCAAACTCAGCAACATCAATCCCACCTGAACAAGAAAATCTTTTTGCTGAGCCAGCATCTGCGAATTCAACTGTACTACCAGCAAGTACAACATAAAGTGTAGTTGCAACATTTCCAGCGCCTAAACCAAAACTTGCTCTAAATAGATCGTGTGTATTATTTACTTCAAGCCCGGGAAAGGTTCCTTCAAAAAGCGGCCCTAGTAACCAACCAGTTAGTTCTCCACCAGCTAATCGTACATTGCTACTACAAATGCTTTCCCATTGAGCATCAATTTTTACGCCAGAATCAATAAAAGCCAAATCTGGGCTAGCAGAAAAAGGAGAGCTGTCAACGCTAGGAACAATAATTTGCAAATTACCAACACGTGGGAAAAAAGAGTTTTCTTCCATTTTTAATTGAAAAATTGTCTCATCTGCACTGACATAACTTGAAAGCAAAAAACATATTAATACTAGTAATCTATGTATCTTTAACATAACTACCTCCTGTAAAACCTAAATCCTGTAAGTGATCATACACATTTTGCACAACAGATCGCTTCATATAGCAAATTTCATTCTTTATGAATATCAATAAGTGTTTTATGCATAATATTACTAAGGTTTTGCGTATTTTTGCACATGTTTTGTACAACTCCTTGTGATAGATCATAAACATGACCCCCGTGGATGTTATGCAGTTTGTTTCAAAAGTATAGTATAAATTTAGCAAGTTACTTATTCAATTTCATCAATAATCCATAAATTTTTTCTGGGGTATCAGCTTTTATTATTTTATTAGTTAATGGAATAATATCCGGTAGGTGACTTTGTAATATCTGATGCTTAACGGTTAATAATTGCGCTGGATACATGGAAAACTGTTGCAATCCCATACCTAGCAATAAACGAGTAAATTGGATGTCCCCGGCCATTTCACCGCAAATTGATACTGGCATTTTAGCTCTATTTGCCGCCTGAATAATCCTGACTACTAACCACATTACCGCTGGGTGAAGTGGGTCATAAAGATGTGCCACAGTATCATCAACACGATCAATTGCAAGTGTGTACTGAATAAGGTCATTGGTGCCGATAGATAAAAAATCTAGTTTACGTATAAACATATCCACACATAATGCTGCAGCTGGAATTTCTACCATACCACCAACTAATATTTTTTCATTAAAGGCGACTTTTTCATCTCTTAGACTTTGTTTGGCATACTCAATAAGATGTAATGTTTGATCAATTTCGGAGGCATTAGAAAGCATCGGTATTAAAATACGTATTTGACCAAAGTGTGACGCACGTAAAATGGCGCGTAATTGTGTATGAAAAAGTTGTGGTTCTGCTAAACATAAACGTATTGCACGTAATCCTAATGCCGGGTTATCAGAAATCTGTTTATGTCCTTTCAAACTTTTGTCAGCACCTAAATCAAAAGTACGAATAGTCACTGGTAAACCGCGCATGTTAACCGCTACTTCACGATACGCTTCAAATTGCTCATTCTCATCAGGTAACACATCACGATTAAGGAATAAAAATTCACTTCTAAACAGACCAACGCCGGCGGCACCACTTTCCTTCACTTGCTCAACATCTTCTGGTAACTCAATATTGGCATATAACTCAATCGGAGTTTTATCAAGTGTCATTGTGGCAACACTTTTAATACGTTTTAATTTACGTTTTTCTAATTCTTGCTGAGTTTTACGTAAACGATATTCAGATAAAACATATTTATCAGGGTTAACGATTACAACATTCTGACTACCATCAACAATTAAGTAATCATTCTCAAAAATCAAGTGACGTGCATGATGTAAGGCAACAATAGAGGGAATATTAAGACTACGTGCAACAATAGCAGTATGTGAAGTTGAACTACCCGCGTCAGTAAGAAAAGCTGAAAATTGATGTTGCTTATATTGCATCACATCAGCCGGACTTAGATCTTGTGTCACTAAAATACGATCACCAGCATGTTTGACTGGTGGAGGTACATAGCCAGGGTGGCCTAATAATGCTTTTAATACTCGCTCAACCACTTGAATTACATCTATTTTACGCTCACGCAAATAAGCGTCATCTATTTCTTCAAATTGCGCCAACAAAACATCCATTTGCTGCGTAATCGCCCATTCAGCATTACAGTATGATTGAGCAATACATTTATTGGCCGCATCAGACAACATTGGGTCATCCAGAATCATATGGTGCAAATCTAAGAATGCACTAAATTCGTCAATAGCTGGACCACTAGTAATCGAAGCCTGCAAAGTTTCTAGTTCCTTACGTACTGTCGAGAAGGCGCTGTTTAATCTGGATATTTCCTGTTCAATCTGATCCTTTGGAATTAAATAATGAGCAACTTCTAATGCAGCCGGTGCAGCAAGATGTGCATGCCCAATAGCGATACCTTCAGAGACACCAATACCGTGCAAGATGAAGCTCATTCACCTTCCCCAAAATAATCTTCAACTAATGCCACCAATGCAGTCATGGTTTCAACTTCATCATCACCAGTGGTTTCAATTTCAACACTGGATCCTTTACTAGCCGCCAACGTCATAACACCCATGATGCTCTTGGCATTAATTCTACGACCCTTACGGGTTAACCATACTTCGCTACTAAATTGACTGGCTAACTTAGTAAATTTAGCTGATGCTCTGGCATGTAAACCAAGTTTATTGATAATAATAACTGTTTTATTTTGCATGGTTACAATCCGAATGAATAAGTGTTATTCCTTCTTTACCTCCAATGCAAGATTTCTCTATCACTAACGCTAGCGGCTGTGCACGGTAAGTGAGCGAGCGCACCAACATTGGTAAATTAACACCAGCTAAACCTGCTACTTTGCCAGGAATAATTAGCTGACAGGCAATGTTATAAGGTGTTGCACCTACCATGTCACTGAATACTAAAACACCATCGCCAGAATCAAGTTGTTGTATTAAATTACGTGCATGAACAACAACTGCATCTGGATTGTCCTGAATAAAAACATTTAAACATCTTAATCTTTGCTGTTCTTCACCCATAATATGGGTAGCGCAACGAATTAGACTTTCCCCCAAGTTCTCGTGGGTAATAATTAATATCCCAATCATATTTAATTTGTTATTTATTGTTAATAAGTAGTAGGTTCAATGAATTTTTACATGTTTTATATGTGGCTATAGGTATTATTCCAAACACTCAACATTGTTCTTCAAGCACCGTCGTGCGTAATAAGCAAACCCAACCGAACTACGCAATGCACGTAGTATCCAATCATGCGCCTCGCGACCTAATTTAGGATCAATAGGTTTAATCTTGCCAGCCGCCGCCGCTAACAAATGCATGCGTGCAGCCCGCTCAAATGCAATTGACAACATACAGGCTTCTTCAATACTACTACAAGCAACCAGCAGGCCATGATGTGCCAATAGTAGGGCACGTTTATCCCCAATGGCGGCGGCAATCATTTCACCTTCTTCATTGCCAACCGGTACACCAGGCCATGTTGATAGAAAAGCGACATCGTCGTAAAGTACACAATTATCCATATGGGAGATTTCTAACGGCACTTCTAGCATACTTAATGCCGCAGTATGTAGCGCATGAGTATGAATAATACATTGCACATCTGGTCGTGCACGATATAACCAAGAATGAAAACGGTTAGCCGGATTGGCCATACCATCACCTTGCACTACTTCCAAATCTTCATTCACTAATAATAGATTACTAACACAGGCCTCATTAAAACCAAAGCCTAAGCGCTGCGTTAAATAAGTACCAGGCTGTGCTGCACGTGCAGTAATTTGTCCGGCAAGCCCAGAATCATGACCATTCTCAAACAAAATACGACAAGTTAAGGCTAATTTCTGTGCCATTGTGTAACTGGCCCCTTGCAAATGATGATCCATCTGATCAAAAGATTTTTTTATTAATTGGTCTTTATCTAGATTAAAAGTATCGTTACTCATATTTTTATCACTCTTCAAATGTTATTACAGCTAAAACGAAAGGTATCATCTAGATCTAACGGTAAAACTAGACTACTAAACTGCATCAGTTGCGATTCCTTACATAACGTATCCCTGGCTATTTCATCATCAACAAGCAGCTGCTGATACTCTACATTAAGAACTGGCTTTCCTGCATCAATAAATGGCTTTAAAGTGTCACACTCATTAAATTCATAACATTGCTCATTAACATGAAAATCAAAGAAATTAACTAGCAATTGAATCTGATCTAAATCATTTTTCAAACCAACAGACAAACCTCTTTTATGCGCCTCATTGGCAATAAATTTATTAAAAGCTAATTGGTCATTTGCTGTCAGATCAAAACCCGAATCATTTACATAAGCATCCATGTTATCTGGTTCCACACCATCACATCCTTTTAATACCGCCATATCAAGACGGGATGTCATTATATTAGCAATATTTTCTGAACGGATATCTAACCATCGTTCATCTGGAAATCCATCTAAAGTATTACCTAATTCATTGGTATTAAACTTATCAACATCAGCACGGAAGTTTTCATAAGAACCAGCAGAAAAATAACAGATCACTTTCTTTCCTGATATTTTAAGGTTATTGATTAGTGACCCAGGTGCATCAAACAAGTCAATATCAAAAAGACTAACCTGATAATCCTCGTTAACAACTCCGTTTAATTGCCATTGCCAAGATATTGATAGCTCAGGCTTATACCAATCACCAGCAGTAACAGCTAGAACCTCAGAATCAAGATTAACGGTAGAAATAAAAAATAATTCAATATTAGAAAAATCACTGCTCCCTTCATTATTATTAGCAACAACAGTCACATAGAAAGCATCTCCATCCAGCAGCTCTGCTGAAAATAATAAGGTGTCTCCTAAATTAACGCTGGCAATAGTATCTACACCCAGAAAAGGGAAGGGCGCATAAAATAACTGATAATTTTGTGCATTTGCAACCGGCGACCATGCAATAGAAAGCAAGGTGTTATTTTTTAATACCGAAATAACTGGTGCACTTGGTTTTGCTGCACAAACTGAAGTTAAAGAAATAAACACTAAGATAGTAAATAAAATCAGCTGGAATATATTTAATTTAATATCACGCATATTTAGCACACCGAAAATAAACAAGATTAATTTTTATCTGGATCCTGTAGGTCATCGTGTACCTAATGCACAATCACTTACATGATCTAGGAGCTTGTGTACACTTCGCAATGAATAACCCAGCGCTATCCGAGATACATCTTTACCAAAGTACTACTACGCAACCATTCCGATTCGAATTGGTGAAACGGAATCCATCAATTACAGCTATGACACCATTGATGGCAATGGTGGCACAGTAGCCCAAACTGCAACAATAGAAATTAATGTCGTCAATGATACACCAGTGATTACGGCATCTGCATCTAGCTGGATTAATCCAACTCTAGGGCTTGGTGAAGCCAGTATCAGTTTCAACGATGTTGACTTGGATGATATTCACCACATTTCCTCAGTTACGTCTTCCACAGGTGTACCTCAGGCGCAGGTGAGTGCTGATACCGCCGGCAGAAACACATTTTTTTGATGTTACGATTGCTAATCAGTTTGGTGATGAGATTACCGAGCAGTTTGAAATCACCTTCATCGGTTAATTTCAAGAGGACTATCACCTTTGCATTGATATAAACTAAGGTGATTCAATAAGGTTCATCCAGTAAGAAGGCACTGAGTTTTTAGCGCCTTCTTTTTTGAATCTTTTTAAGCGTTATCTGGCTCATCAAAAATTATTAAGAACAATTCGATGTCACTTTCAGAAGATGAAGTTAAAACAATTTGCACGAAGCTACTTAACGCGGAAGTTGATGATATCGAATTTCCAGGTGGCTCCTCCCGTGATTCCGTTAAAGTAAACATTGCTGGTCAAGGGTTAATCGTTACTCGCCGCAAGCAACTACAACGCGCTAAATTGGAAAGCAGCGTGCTAAGAATACTCAATCAGCACAATGCACCTGTCCCCCACTTAATTGCCTTCCGAGATAATTATTTAATACAACAAGATGTCGGCAGCCTGCGCTTGAGCCAGTCTTTAAAAATGGGCAGTAAGAAAGAAGTGCTAATGCTGCTGGAATCCGCACTAAAGAGTCTTCATTCCATTCACCAAATAGGAAAAAATAGTGAACCGCTAAAGTCGGTAGTGACCTTGGGTCACAAACAACAATGGCTCGGATCATTCGTCAGATCTGCCGAGCGCTTGGGTTCTCAGATGAACCTTCCTGCCCCCACCCTTCAGTTTGATAAACTAGCGGCGCTGTTAGACGTTGAACAACCCTGTTTCATTAAATGGGATGCGCGACCGGGCAATGCCGTCGTGCGTGAAAGTGGCAAGGTAGTTTGGATCGATTGGGAACATTGTGGCCGACGCCACCCCCTTGATGATGTCGCGTGGCTATTAACCGATGAGTACACACCTCAAATGGAGGCAGTGGAAAACGATCTGATCCCAAGAATTTTGCCTTTCTTTGCAAATGGTTATTCGCAACCACAGGCGCAGGAATATTTACATATCTACGGTACATTGCATTCCTGCATCAGGCTGGCGATGATTCTGCGTTACCAGGCAAAAGACGGCTGGTGGGATTACCAGCATTGCCTGGCGTTCGATAGGGTGGGTGTGGTGCAAGAGTTAGCTGTTAGGGTAGCCCAACGTGCTTCAAGCTGGGCCCGAAATTCAGAACTGACGAAAAATTTAGCGCCCTGGTTCGATGATTTACTGGTGAAATTGACAAAATTGTGACAGTTGCGTGGCTATCGTCTGCAAAACGTTCCAAGGCATTTCAAGCTGTCAGCCAACTTGATTATAGATACATGATGTGGTGAAACAGATTAAGACCTTTCGGCAAATTCCGCAGAATGATGCTATATCCAGGCTAGATATTTTCCAAACATGCATCGCCATAATTTTACCCGTCTTATTTTCAATCCACCACGCCCGACTTATTCGTAAAGATACCACGACTTTCCGCTTCAATAAATACGCGTTTAACCCATCAGTGTTCCCCAATAAGTTTCATTCTTGGCACTAACCGAGCCACCAGGTCACCCATAAAGCTAGCCAGAGATTTTCCAGTGATTATTGCGTTTTGAACCGCCCGAATAGTATAGGGGCTTATACACGCTATCAATTAAAATTAAATTGAGATAGGTCAATAATGACTAAAGTAATTTCTGCTATAAACAGGTGGGCAAGATAGCTAGAGCGCGTCACAAAACAAAGCCAAAATCTCTAAAACTGACGCATAAAATCAAGCTGATTATTGATAGCTATATTAAACGGGATTAGATGATAGAAAGTCAAAGTTACGCTTGGCGATGCAACAGGCGGTAAAAAAGCACGCGATGTGACCGATGCAGTGATCAGCTTATTCAGGCCGTTGCAACGCTTCGTAGAAACGCTGACATTCGATAATGGCAGAGAATTTGCTTACCATGACATGAAGAAATTTCAAGCGCACTGAACTGCGACGCTTACTTTGCCAAACCTTATCATTCATGGGAACGTGGCTAGAATGAAAATGAGAATGAGAATGAGAATGAAAATGAAAATGCCAATGGATTATCAATGTAGCATTTTCCCAATTCGATGAAACTAATCAGGTTTTTGAAGAACTTACGGGCATTAAACAAAAAATATTAGCCGGTTATGCACTTGTAACTTGAATTTAGGCAATAGCAATAAAGAGGGAAGTTGATTTATGAATAAGAATAAGATTAAGGGCGACGATGGTGATAATGTTATTGCAGGTACACCC
>JAJFJL010000212.1 GCA_021774055.1 Nitrosomonas sp.
CGACGACCGATCGTAAGAATACGGATAAAAATAGGGAACATTGATGAACGAATCAAATTTACCTTAGTAGATCGTAGTAAATTCAGCCAGCAGGTTTTGATTGGGCGTAATCTTTTACGTGATTTAGCTGTTGTCGACGTAAGCAAAGAATATACTGCAATAACAGAAAGCAAACAGACTGATAATGGAACTAAATAATGAAGGCTGAATTTAAACTATATATTTTAGTATTCCTTATAATGACAACTGGCATAGGGCTAATTTTATATAAACACCTAGCATTAGGATTTCCACTATTACCAGACGACAAAAAATTAACTTGGATAGTTGAAGCAAAAATTGATTTTGTAGCTAATGGCGAACCAGTTATTGTTTCCTTTGCGTTACCACCAAAAAACACAAGTACTATTTTTATGGAGGAAAACTTTGCCTCCCCTGACTATGGCTTTAGTGAAATAGCTTCACCAACTGGGCGCCGTGCGCAATGGAGTAAAAGAAGTGCCAATGATTCTCAAACGACCTACTACCGTTTAAACGTTTACAAAAATGATCTCACGATAGCAACTCCCCCTTCAGATATCCCTCATGAACCTATAAAACCTGAATTTGACAAGGCACACCAGATTGCCGCAATAGCACTGGTTGAGCAAGCGCGTAACAAGTCTGCCAACACTGAAACTTTTACCCGTGAACTGATTAAGTTATTAAGTCCCCAAATGCCAAATCAGAATCAAAGCCTGCTCATCAATGATCAAGCCAGTGTTGATTATAAAACCAACCTTGTAATTGACCTGCTGGCACTAGAGAATATCAGCGCAAGAATTGTCCGGGGACTCTATTTAGAGGGTGGTCGAAGAAAACAAACACTCAGTAATTTTGTTGAAGTCCATAATGGATCACAATGGTTACTATTCAACCAAGAAACTGGAGAAATTGGCTTACCCGAGAATTTTTTAATCTGGCAACATGGCGCTGAATCGTTACTTGATGTCATCGGCGGTCAAAATTCCCGCGTCTCATTTTCTATTATTGAAAACGTTCAATCTTCACGCGACCTGGCTTTACTTAATAATGAAAACAAGCAAGCCACGATAATTGATTTTTCTATTTACAGCCTACCTATAGAACAACAAAATGCCTTTAAAATGATTTTATTATTGCCCATCGGGGCATTAATTGTGGTCATATTAAGGCTCATCATTGGTATCCGTACTTCAGGCACTTTTATGCCAATTTTAATTGCCTTGGCATTAATTCAAACTACACTACTAACCGGTATTATTATGTTTCTGACCGTGGTAAGTACTGGTTTACTTATTCGTAACTATTTATCACACCTTAATTTATTATTTGTTGCACGAATTTCTGCCGTCATTATCGTAGTCATTTTAATCATGGCAAGTATTAGCATTATCAGTAACAAAATTGGAGTCAGCCAGGCACTCACCGTAACTTTCTTCCCACTGGTTATCTTGGCATGGACAATTGAACGAATGTCTGTTCTTTGGGAAGAAGATGGCCCAAGAGAAGTGTTTATCCAGGGTAGTGGTAGTTTGATAACTGCGGTAATTGCTTATCTATTTATGACCAATAATACAATTGCCTATCTAACCTTTAATTTCCCTGAATTGTTACTAGTAAATTTGGCATTTATTCTAATCCTTGGTCAATACACTGGTTATAGACTAACCGAACTATATCGTTTTAACTCTTTGGATCGACGACGGAATGCTATTAGCGAGCCCTAAAAAACTGCGTAGTTGCGGAATTATTGGCATGAATCAGCGTAACTTTTCTTTAGTTTCACGCTATAACCCACGCCATTTATACCCACTAGTTGATGATAAGTTAAAAACAAAATTACTAGCACAAAAAGCTGGCATTACAGTACCTAAATTATTAGGCACGGTAGATTATCAGCATGACGTTAAAAAACTAAAAGATTTATTATCAGCACATCATCAATTTGTTATCAAACCAGTTAAAGGAAGCGGCGGCAAAGGCATTTTAGTCATTACAAAACGTGACCAGAATGATTACATTAAACCAAACGGGGACCGACTCACCCTAGCAGAAATTGAACGGCATGTTTCTGATATTCTGAGTGGACTACATAGCCTAGGTGGAAAACTAGATACGGTAATGATTGAATCGCTAATTCAACTTGATCCGGTTTTCTCAGACTATAGCTATGAAGGCATACCTGATTTACGGGTTATTATTTTCCAAGGCTACCCAATTATGGCAATGCTTAGACTCACCACCCATACCTCCGATGGCAAAGCTAATCTACACCAAGGTGCGGTTGGAGTTGGCGTTGATATTGGCAATGGTAAAGCATTACATGCAGTCCAATTTGGCAAACCAATACAACACCACCCAGACACCCAAAAAACATTTTCTGAGCTTGAAATTCCACATTGGGATAAGCTATTACCACTCGCCGCAGCCTGTTATGAAATGACAGGGCTAGGTTATCTTGGGGTAGATATCGTTTTGGATCGCGACCTAGGACCGATGATTATTGAACTTAATGCCCGCCCTGGACTAGCCATTCAAGTTGCCAACAGCGCCGGACTTGCACCACGCATTAACGTCATCAACGAATTAAAACAAATAGACCCAGACCCACAATCACGAGCTGATTTTAGTAAAGAAAACTTTTCAAATAGCCTTTCTGGTTCATTGCCGCCACGCTTAGAACGAACACGACAGGGTGATTAAAGGTATAGAGGCGAACCTATACTTCACACGGTAATGTTCTCGGATTTTATAGTGTGGTAATTTTTGTCAATAGCTAGGCGCTGAAACAAGCGCATAGCCTAGCCGTGTAATTGTTTCAGTAACGCTGGTATTGGCGAAAATGACCCATTAGAAAACCTAAACCATGACCGCGTGAAATATATATATTAGTCCATGGTTAATAATTTACCGATAATTGATTCTTATGTGGAATTAAAATTAGGGCAGACACATAGGTCTATCCATACAAACCGGTGTAATACCATGCGGTTTACACCCTACCAAGATCA
Organism: Nitrosomonas sp.; assembly: GCA_021774055.1. Classification (GTDB taxonomy): domain Bacteria; phylum Pseudomonadota; class Gammaproteobacteria; order Burkholderiales; family Nitrosomonadaceae; genus Nitrosomonas. Next base: position 3,033 of record JAJFJL010000212.1, read on the forward strand.
GCATTAATTAACGAAAAAACCTATATCTTAATCGCCAAGCAATAATTGCTGGTACAAGCAGTATCGCAATCATCCACCACCAATTCCGCAGCATCCATTCTAATGAATTAGCTTCGACAACTATATGTGCTTCTGCAATCTCAATCATTCTTGTCGGTTGTACACTATCGGTATGGGTTGCAAGATGGAGATGGAATTTAATCGTATGATTACCAGATGATGTTGGAACAACCTGCCAGCTCCAATGAGTTTCATTATCAAAAACATACAGTTGTTCTTGTGGTCCTAAGTTTTCAATAGTGAAACTTTTTCCTGAAATTTCAGCTTGCATATGCGGTGAAACAACACCAACAATACCCTTTATAGTTGTCCCTTCTATTGCATTAGCTCCAAGCTTATTAATAAAATCAGAAAGTTGTTCTGTATTTAAATGCAGCGATACATCAAAAGTATCAAACTGTGTTACTTTCTCAGGAGCTGTAATTGCTGACTTATTGATAATCGGCAACTTCATAATCAAAGGATATACCGGCTGCCTAGCACTAGCCATCAAATGTGAAATATAGTTCAGAGAAAAAGGTACCAATAACAATACCGATAGTATTGCTAAAGGTATTACCCAGTTAAAATTTAGTTCTTCAGAACGTTTTTCTTCCACTTCAGAGCTTTTTTCTTCCACTTTAGAATGCTTTTCTTTCATGAATCCTCCTAATTATTCTTTACCCATCTTGTAGCAACCATTATGTGCGAGATATTTAACCACTATTCATAAGTGATGATACCATCCCTAATTATCAAAGTATGACAGCTATCAAGACTTATTTTAACTAGGAAGCATAATGTGGAAGATATGAATAATAACTTGTAAAATCTAAGCAACAAATAACAGAAACTTAGGGGCGAGGAAATAATACTTTATCCATTTATGCCGATCCTTTTACTCTGATCTTTCGTTGGTCCTCCAGTTACATAGAATGACTATGCGTCCTACGGACCGCCTCAAATCAGAGCAAAATGACTTCGCCTAAATTGGACAAACTACTATTTCCTCGTCCCTTAACTCGCCACACCTGGCAAACATAACCCATTTAATGAGTAAAAATTAATGCAAACATCAACTCAAAAACGACGTATTTGGCCTAAAATAATCACTTTTACATTTATCTTATTAGTTGCGGTTGTTGCCGTATCACTTCTTCCACGTGGTTTTTCACAAGATCTTTCGTTAATTGGCCAGGGTAGTAACGTGGTGATCCTGGTACATGAAAGCAATATACTGCAAAGTGGAGAAACAATGGTTGCTATGAATGAAGTGAGGGATGAATATGAGGATCGTGTAACGTTTGTTATTGCTGATATTATGACACCAGCAGGTAAAGAGTTTACTGATAAGCACGCCCTTCACCCAGCAGCATTAGTTTTTTTCGCAGCAAATGGTGAAAAATTACAAACAGATTATGAATCACAAACAGGCGCATCTTTACGAAAAAACTTAAATATTATCTTTCAGTATTAATCATCTATGTTGATTGTCATTTCTCCCGCTAAAACCCTTGATTTCAAGACTCCAGCCACAACCAAGCAATATACGTTACCAGCTTTACTTGAGCACTCAGTAGAGTTGATTGATCTACTTAAAACACTGGGGCCAGATAAACTCAGCAAACTAATGTCGATTAGTCCAAAACTGGCAGTATTAAACTCTAACCGCTATCACCAATGGACCTCACCATTTAATATCGATAATGCAAAACAATCTATACTCGCATTCAAAGGTGATGTTTATACTGGCCTAGATGCCGACTCTCTTAATACCAAAGAAATAGAATTTGCACAGCAGCATTTACGCGTTCTTTCAGGACTTTATGGTGTATTACGTCCACTTGATTTAATGCAAGCTTATAGATTAGAAATGGGGACTAAATTAGAAAACTATCGGGGTAGCAATCTATATGCATTTTGGGGTGATATTATTACTGATAGCATTAACGAAATATTACAGAAACAAGAAGATAACACTCTAATAAACCTGGCATCTATAGAATATTTTAAATCTATCAAAGCAAATAAATTAAATAGCAAGGTTATTACACCTATTTTTAAAGATAAAAAAAATGGTGAATATAAAATTATTAGTTTTTTTGCAAAAAAAGCACGTGGTTTAATGAGTAGATACATTATTCAAAATCAATTAACAAATCCTGAAGATATTAAACATTTCAACCTCGCCGGATATTCTTTCAAAGAAGTTACAAATGATAACTGGTTGTTTATCAGAGATAACAACCATAATTAAATTTAAGAACCAGCAGCCTATTTATTTAAAACCAAGAGTATTCTTTACTTGATTACCGCAAGAATAGTAGGGGTATTTTATTTTAAGTTTGCCCAACAATATTGGCACAGTGTAATATACCGAAAAAACCGACAACAATAAAATTAATAGGTTCCCGTGTTAGCGTGGGATATATACATATTAATTTATAAAATTTCAGCATCTTATAGTAATGATAAAAAACCATACACTGCAGTAAAAGGGGAAACAACATGACACAAAGAATTGCGCACGTTGACGATGATGTGGATATTCGGGATGCTGTTAAATGCATACTCAGTACAAACGGGTACGAAGTTGACAGCTACCTAACTATGGAAGACTTTATTAATTCATTTGAAGATGAAAGCCGCTTTCCTGATTTAGCGATTCTTGATGTAATGGTTGAATCTATGGATGCCGGATTAACAACCTACGCACAAATTCATAAACGTTTTCCATCGCTGCAAATAATCTTTTTGACCTCTTTAGGTGACATGATCAGGCCTTATTTCGAGAATGAATCTAATGAATGGGTCTGTATAATTGAAAAACCGGTGGAACCTGCTAGTTTGTTGTCAATTATTCATGACCGTTTAGAAACCCCTCAATCTTCTACTAGTACTTCTTAACAAAAAGATTATGGAAAGTACAAAATTTTCCTGGAACAAAAAAATAGAGCAATGCGTAATACCAAATGAAAAAGGCGAGTTAAAACTCAACGATGAAATTCTGGTTAGTAATATTCGCTGGTTTATTGTTTTTCGTTGGGCGGTTATTGCTGCATTAGTGATCTTCCAAATACTAACTGTATTTGCTTCTGATGTACTGACACAACTTGGAATTATTGAGCAAAGAAACTGGCCAATAATTCTAATATTAGTATTAAGCATTGCAAATGTTAGCTATATCTATCGCTTAGATTATTGTCCACCAAGTAAATTTAATGCTCCCTCAATAAACCTTTGGATACAGATCATTATTGATCTAATCTGTTTATCTATCGTAGTTCATTATATTGGTAGCACCGCAACACCAGCCCCATTTTTCTACGTACTACACATTACTCTGGCCTGTGTATTTTTTTCTACTCGAGAAAGCTTAGTAGTAACTATTATGGTGTGCATTATGTACACAATTCTGTTGCTCATTGAAAATTCTTTATTCAGTCAAGCACAACAATCAGTATCAACAAATTCTCAGCTATCAGAAGAAAGTATTAATATGCGCAAAATACTATGGGTTTCTGTGCTTGATTTCTTATTTCTAGTAGTTTGGTACGCTATTTCAAGACTTTCCATCGTGGTACGCACCCACCAACGCCAGCTTATAGAAGCCTACAAACAAATTAATCAAGTACAGACAGAGAAGGATCAATATGCTCTACTTATGACTCACCAACTTAAATCACCACTTGATGCAATTCGCAGTAAGATAAATCTAATCACAGCTGGTTATTGTGGCGAAGCCTCAGATGAAACCAAGAATGTACTCGCAAAAATAGACCGCCGCGCTAAAAGTATGTCAGCTCTAATTTTAGATTTACTTAGACTGCAACGACTAAAAGAAACTTGCCTTGATACCGCGATATTTAAAGCAGTTGACCTTGAAACAACAATCAACAAATGTATCGACAAACTAACTCCGGTTATTAATTCCAAGAAAATTACAGCCAACCTGTCTCTTGATAACTTTATTTTTCGAGGAATTCCTGATCAATTAGAAATTCTTCTGGAGAATATTATTTCAAACGCTATTACCTATTCGCATAAAAACACTTCTATAGATATTAGATCTACAATTGATAAACCTAATAACAGCGCTAATATTTCTATTACCGACCATGGTATTGGCATAGAAAAAAAAGAGTTACCAAATATTTTCAATGAATACTTTTATTCACCTAGAGCATCGTTACATAACAGCTCATCTAGTGGTATTGGTTTATCTATTGTTAAAACAGCGGCAGAGAATAATAAACTACAAATTAATGTAGATAGCGAACCTGGCCTAGGAACAACATTTACTGTTATATTCAAAAACATTCAACTTCCCGATGAGAAGATGTAATACCTAGATCCTGCAAGTGATCACACACATTTTGCACAACAGATTGTTACACACTATATGCATGATCACTTACAGGATCTAGGTAATACTTAAAGTTACAATTTTACTTAAACCATATCTAAGGGACGAGGAAATACTACTTTATCCATTTATGCTTGCCATTCTGCTCTGATTTTTCGTTGGTCCTCCGGTTACATAGAATAACTATGCGCCCTACGGACCACTTCAAATCAGAGCAAAATGACTTCGCCTAAATTGGACAAACTATTATTTCCTCGTCCCTAACAAACAATTTCATCTTAATCTTGCTTTTCTTATTCTGCATTCACTATGGATTTATTAACACAAGGATTATTAGGTGCCACAATGGCACAGGCTGGCGCTAAAAAAGACGAAACACGTCTAGCTGCCGGAATTGGCTTTTTTTCTGGCCTACTTGCAGACGCTGATATATTAATTCAGTCATCTAACGATCCTTTATTAACTATTGAATTTCATCGTCATTTCACACACTCCATTTTCTTTGTTCCATTCGGAGCATTAATCGCGGCACTGATACTTTGGCCATTTATTCGTAAACGAATAGCTTTTAAACGACTCTATATTTTTGCACTACTTGGTTACTGTTTGAGCGGTGTATTAGATGCTTTTACCAGCTATGGCACACATTTGTTTTGGCCTATTAGCGAGGCACGTGTGGCCTTTAATGCAATTTCAGTGATTGATCCAGTTTTCACATTTATCCTGCTGATTGCCATGATAATTGCATTCAAGAAATATACTATGACAGCAGCTCGCGTAGGTTTATTACTTGCAGGAATATATATGTCATTTGGCTTGCTACAACACCACCGTGCAGAAACTATTGCAGAAACATTGGCCAATGATAGGGGGCATACAATAGAGCAATTATTAGTTAAACCAACCCTAGCTAATTTAGTGTTATGGCGATCAATCTACGAAGTGGATGGTAGATTATATGTTGATGCAATACGTGTAGGTTTATTCTCAGAACCTAAAGTGTATGCAGGGGAGTCAATAGAAAAATTTGTACTAGAGCGTGACATGCCGGAATTGCCAACTACTTCTGTTTTAGCCGCAGATATTTCACGCTTTACTAATTTCTCTGCTGGATTAGTAGGGATTCAACCAGAAGCACCGAACATACTAGTTGATGTACGCTATTCAAACCTACCGATAACGGCATCTCCCTTATGGGGAATAGAAATGGATAGGACGCAACCTGACCAACATGCTAACTACATGCTGTACCGAGATGCATCCAAGGAGACACGACAGAAATTCTTGACGCTATTATTAGGAAAAGAAATTTCTTAATTAAATTCATTAATGTAAGACCAGGGCGACCGCATATAAATTCAGTAACTTTTAAATACAAGCTGGAATTATCTACCTTGCTAGTCGCACACCACTTGATATTGGATTCAAAGGGTTGCTGAGGGCTGACTGGACTTTATAAACGGGATGAAAACAGGGGCAGATATGGAATCTGCCCCTACCAACCAGGCAATTAATCAGCTTGTCTTCTTAAAAAAGCAGGAATATCCATAGGATCAACACCAGAATCACGCATAGCAGCTACAGTCGCATTATTTCTTCTACCGGTACGCATAACTGCAGGTTCATCTGTTGATACCGTAGTCGCAGAAGAATCATCATGTGTTCCGGTACGAGCATGAACGATAGTTAACGGCTTAGATTTAGAAACTTGATTATTATTGACACTGCCAAGGCCTGTGGCAACCATTGTTACACGCAAATCATCCTCAAGATCTTCAGCAATTACCGTACCGATAATAACTGTAGCATCATCAGCAGTAAGATCTTTAATTGTACTCATTACCTCATCCACTTCACGCATTTTCAAGCTAGAACTTGCCGTAATATTAACTAACACTCCCCGTGCACCAGTGAGAGCAATATCTTCTAATAGAGGACTTGCTACAGCTTGTGCAGCAGCGGTACGAGCACGATCTACGCCTGACGACAGTGAAGAACCCATCATTGCCATGCCCATCTCTGACATAACTGTTTTAACATCAGCAAAATCAACATTCACCAGGCCTGGGCAATTAATAACTTCAGCAATACCAGCTACAGCACCATAGAGAATATCATTAGCTGCTTTAAATGCATCCAGCATACTAATATCGTTACCCAATACAGTCATCAACTTATCATTAGGAATAACAATTAATGAATCAACATGCTGAGATAACGTTTCCATGCCGATCTGCGCCGCTTTAATACGTCTACCCTCAAAAGAAAACGGCTTGCTAACAACAGCAACTGTCAAAATACCCATTTCTTTAGCAACCTGTGCGACCACCGGTGCAGCACCAGTTCCAGTACCTCCACCCATTCCGGCTGTAATAAATAACATATCCGCACCTTGGATCAATTCTGCTATTTGATCACGATCTTCTAATGCAGCCTCACGCCCAATGTCAGGATTTGCTCCAGCACCCAAACCTTTTGTTATGCTAGCACCTAATTGCACAAGAGTAGAAGCTTTGTTACCTTTCAATGCTTGAGCATCAGTGTTCATACAAATAAACTCAACCCCCTGCATTTCATTTCTGATCATATGATCAACGGCATTACTACCACAACCACCAACACCAATAACTTTAATGATAGCTTCTTGCGTTTCATTATTCATGATTTCGAACATGTTACACCCCTTCTCACAAATTGAGATTAACACCTAGATACTGCAAACACACCTAGATAAGATTAAAATTAACCACTTTACAATCAACATATTCATCAATTTTTTGATATTTATTCTTTGATAAAAACGTAGCTATGATGCAAAAATTACTACATATAGTTGCACCTTGTTAAAACATACAAATTAGAAATTCTTTTGAAACCATCCTTTCATTCTGGAAATAACCTGCTTAGTTGAACTACCTTGTAACTGTGTATTTTGCTGATGCTTTGCTTGCTCTATTCCCGCAACAATTAACCCAATACCTGTAGAATATCTAGGGGTATGAACAACTTCTGACAAACTACCACTATAATGCGGCACGCCTAATCTAACTGGCATATGAAATATTTCTTCACCTAAATCAACCATGCCCTGCAATGAGGCACTACCACCAGTAATAACGACACCAGATGAAAGCAGCTCTTCAAATCCACTACGACGTAATTCTGCCTGTACCAATGTAAAGAGTTCTTCCGCACGCGGCTCAATAACTTCTGCTAGTGTTTGCCTGGAAAGCTGACGTGCACCACGATTACCAACATCTGGTACATCAATCATCTCATGCGTATTAACCATGCCACGTAGTGCGCAACCATAGTGACACTTTATATCTTCTGCATCTTTGGTCGGTGTACGAAATGCCATTGCAATGTCATTGGTAATCTGATCACCAGCAATAGGAATCACCGCTGTATGGCGAATTGCACCATGTGTAAACACCGCAATATCAGTGGTACCACCACCAATATCAACTAAACAAACACCTAAATCTTTTTCATCTTCTGACAATACCGCCATCGCTGAAGCTAAAGGTTGAAGTATCAAATCACGCACTTCCAATCCACAACGATGCACACATTTAACAATATTCTGAGCGGCAGACACTGCACCGGTAACAATATGAACTTTTACTTCCAGCCGTATACCACTCATACCGACAGGTTCCCGCACATCTTCCTGGCCATCAATAATAAATTCCTGATTAAGAATATGTAGAATTTGCTGGTCAGCAGGGATATTAACTGCTTTAGCTGTTTCCATTACCCGCTCAACATCGCTGTGAGTAACTTCTCTATCCTTAATTGGTACCATACCGTGAGAATTAAACCCTTTAATATGACTGCCAGCAATACCAGTGTAGGCAGAACCAATTTTACAATCAGCCATTAACTCAACTTCATCAAGTGCACGCTGAATTGCATTGACGGTAGTTTCAATGTTAGCCACCACACCTTTTTTTAAACCACGCGAAGGATGGCTGCCTATACCAACAATTTCAAAATCACCATCAGCTTTAATTTCAGCAACAATCGCAACGATTTTTGAAGTGCCAATATCAAGACCAACAATCAGATTTCTATTTTCCTTGGTCTTAGTCATTTAGTTATACCTCCCTGGTTTCATATTTTTTCCCTTACACTAGGTTTATCTGGTTCTGGTGTTTGCTGAACTATTTCTGGTATGCGAGCAGAAAATCCGTTGGCATAGCGAAAATCTAAATGTTCTACCATCATTTGCTGATTAAGTTCTGCAATACTTTGATAATAAACAGAACGATAATACGCCAAACGCATTTCCATATCTATTCGGCCAAGTTCAAGTGTCGTACCAGTTTCTAAGCTAACACGCCAAGCATGCCTAGGCGACAGATGTATCTCAGCGATAGACTGCTGTAATGGCTGCAAAATTTTGTTGAAATTATGATACCGACGCATTAACTCACCGGCACTTTCTTCTGCCGGGCCAACAAACACCGGCAACTTCCCATCCAATATAGCCCAATAAATTTCACCATAAGTATTCACCAACGCACCATCATACCAACGTGCCAACACCTCATGTTCTTCCAACAAAACTTCCAGTCCATTCGGCCAATTCTTATGCACCACAACCGAGCGCACCCAAGGCAGTCGCTCAAATAACTTACGAACACCCACTAAATCAACAGTTAAAAGATTTTCAATAATCTCATTATGCGCAATTTCAGCAATCTGTTCGAGCGAAACATGATCTAACTTATTATTATCTAAACTATGAACGCTAATTTCATTTATAGGAAATAGTTCTAATTTCAAATAAGTTACATTAATAGTATAAAAAACTGCCAAAACAACAGCTGCCAACAACAAATTAGCTAAAAAATTTAACGCCTGATGGTTATGCCACATTAGACTGCGCCAATATTTGCATCACTAAATCCTCAAACGATATTCCCGCTACTTTTGCAGCCATCGGTACTAAACTATGACTAGTCATCCCTGGAGAAGTATTAGTTTCAAGAAAATAACTTTTTCCAGATTCACTTAGAATTAAATCCACTCTACCCCAACCCTGACACCCTAATATTTGATGTGCCTGCAATGCCTGGGTTTGAATAGCTTGCTCTTGCACATTAGGCAAACCACTGGGACAAAAATAGCAAGTATCATTAGAAAAATATTTAGCTTGATAGTCATACAATCCATTCGCAACTTCTATACGCACCAACGGTAAAGGTGTTTCACCAAGAATTGCTACCGTTAATTCAGTACCTTCAATAAATTCTTCTGCCAAAACAACAGTATCGTATTTAGCCGCCAATTGATAAGCATCAAGAAAATCATTTTTATTGTCAACTTTACTTAACCCAATAGTTGAACCCTCGCACGCAGGTTTCACAATCAAAGGTAAGCCAAGTTTTTCGACAATGGCATCTTGGTCACTCTGTGCATTAACCACAACCCAATCTGGAGAATTAATACCAGTAGCCTGCCATAGCAGCTTAGTACGCCACTTATCCATCGCTAATGCACTGGCCATTACTCCGCTCCCAGTATAAGGCAACCCCATTAACTCCAATGCACCTTGTACCGTACCATCTTCACCATAACGTCCATGCAACGCAATATATACACGCTGAAACCCTTGACGCAAAAGTGTATCCATAGGCTGCTCAGCTGGGTCAAATGAATAAGCGTCAACACCTTTTTGCTGCAGCGCAGTCAGAACAGCCGATCCACTCTGCAATGAAATTTCACGCTCAGCAGAACGTCCTCCCATAAGCACCGCTACCTTCCCAAAATCTTGACTACGCACAACTAATCATCCCTAAAATCACCTATAATTTTCACCTCCAGCTCAAGTGAAATACCGGTTGTTTCTTTTACTGTATTTTTTATAATAGTTATTAACCCTTCAATATCTGCTGCAGTAGCATTTCCTGTATTAACAATAAAATTAGCATGCTTAGACGATATCATGGCGCCACCAATACGAAGTCGTTTTAATTGACATGATTCAATTAACCGTGCAGCATAGTCACCAGGTGGGTTACGAAAAACCGAACCTGCATTAGGCAAATTCAGCGGCTGACTATTAATACGTGCCATTAATAAATCTTTAATTTGTTGATGCGAAACGGCATAACTACCTCGCCGCAAACGCAACCAACCACCCATAAACCATTCTTCACTGGAAGATGCTAAGCTAGGTTGCAACCTCACTTGTCGATAACTAATTTGATAATCCTCAGGTAATCTATCATACTGTTGAGCCATACGATTAATTACCTGTACTTGCGTCACAATCTGCCAAATTTCTGATCCATAACAACCAGCATTCATAGCTAATGCACCACCGAATGTACCAGGAATTCCTGCCAAAAATTCTGCCCCAGCTAAATCATGACGCGCAGCAAAGCGAGCAACTTTAGCACAAGCTACACCAGCACCAATATAAATCAAGCTACCTTGTTTATCTTGTTGTATTAACTGCAAATCAGATAATCTAGCATGCAACGAAATTACAGTCCCTAAGAAACCACCATCACGAACAAGCAAATTACTACCAAGACCAATCATAATTACCGGATCGTCTGACGGCAAATCTTTTAGAAACACAGCAAGATCATTTGAATCAGCTGGTTTATAAAAACGTACAGCCTCACCACCTGCGCGCCAAGAAGTATGCTTACGCATTGGTTCATTAACACACATTTCACCACGTAAAGCAGACCGTCTAGAGTAGGTAACTGATCTAATTGCTTCTGACATCAACATATAATCTAATAAATCTATCCATTAATAATAAGCGTTAATTTATTTTCGCTAGCGACTATAGCAGGTGCCACACTAGATATTGAACCAGCACCCATTATTAATATCACATCTCCGTCCTGAGCAATGTGATAAACCTCGCCTGGCAGTGCATTTATTGCGGGAACAAACACAGGCTCAACCTTACCGTGCACTCTGATTGCACGTGCTAAAGACTTACTATCAGCCGCAATAATAGGATCCTCTCCGGCCGAATAAACATCACTTAAAAGTAAACAATCAACCTTAGATAACACACTAACAAAGGCCTCAAAAACATCACGAGTACGTGTATAACGATGTGGTTGAAAAACAAGAACTAAACGTCTACCAGGAAAAGCACCACGGGTTGCTAAAATGGTTGCTTCTATTTCAACCGGGTGATGCCCATAATCATCAATTAATGTGAAATGCCCTCTCCCAGGTACTTTGATATCTCCATAGTTTTGAAAGCGTCTTGCCACCCCCCTAAACTCACCCAGTGCCTTGATGATAGATGTATCAGGAACACCAATTTCATTGCCGACAGAAATCGCTGCCAACGCATTTTGTATGTTGTGCAAACCAGGAAGGTTAAGTGTGATTTCAAGTTCCCGTGCACTACCATTAACACCTACTACAGTAGTAAAATGCATCTTGCCACAGTCATGCTGAATATTAATCGCACGCACCTGTGCTTCTTCTGATAAACCATAAGTAGTAATTGGCTTGGTAATGGTCTGCATAATCTCACGTACATTCGCATCATCAATACATAACACAGCCATGCCATAAAAAGGTAGGTGTTGCACAAAATCCACGAAAGTCTGTTTTAACCGGCCAAAGTCATGATTATAAGTTTCCATATGATCAGCATCTATACTAGTAACCACAGTTAAAACAGGTTGCAAATATAAGAAAGAAGCATCCGATTCATCCGCTTCAACAACAATAAACTCACCGCTACCTAATTTTGCATGACAATCTGCAGCTTCTAATCGACCACCAATAACAAAAGTTGGATCCATATCTGCTTTTGCCAATACACTAGCGACTAAACTAGTCGTAGTTGTCTTTCCATGTGTACCAGCAACAGCAATTCCTCTGCGTAGCCTTAATAATTCAGCCAACATTAAAGCACGCGGAACCACTGGGATATTATTTTCACGTGCAGCAATAATTTCCGGATTATCGGATTCTATTGCCGTAGAAACCACTACCGCATCAGCTGATGCAATGTGGCCACGTGCATGTCCAATATTAACTACCGCCCCCATATTCCGCAGGCGTTGCACAGCTTGATTGTCAAATAGATCTGAACCACTTATTTGATAACCAAGATTTAATAAAACCTCAGCAATCCCACTCATGCCAGAACCACCGATACCAACAAAGTGAATATGTTTGACTTTATGTTTCATAACGATTTGTTGGCCATCGTAATACATGTCTCAGCGACTGACTGAGTTGCATTTAATTTTGCTAAGCTACGAGCTGCCACAGCCATTTTCAATAACTTCTCACGGGTACTCTCCACCAACAATTTCTTTAAATTTTGTGGCATCAATTGATCCTGCGGAAGCAATATTGCAGCATTATTCTCACTAAGAAATTTTGCATTACATGTTTGATGATCATCAACTGCGTGCGGATAAGGGACTAAAATACTTGCCACACCAGCAGCGGACAACTCAGCTATAGTTAATGCACCGGCGCGACATAGCACCAGGTCACAATCTGCATAATAAGTTTCAATATTTTCTACAAATGCAACTAATTCTGCATCAATACCAACATCTGCATAATTTTTTTGCAAACTAGATAGGTGCTTACTACCTGATTGATGAATGACAATCGGACGAATGTTTTCAGGCATTAACTTTAATGCCTGTGGTAATACGGTATTTAATGCTTGTGCACCGAGACTGCCACCAATAACTAGTAATTTTAATTTTCCACTCCTATCCGCAAAACGATTTTCTGGCTTATCTATCTGACTAATTTCATCACGTACCGGATTACCAGAAAATATAATATTTTGATTATTATTCTTAATCGTTCCAGGAAAACCTAATAAAATTTTATCAGCAAGTTTTGCCAATACTTTGTTGGTAAGTCCAGCAACCGAATTTTGTTCATGAATCAATAAAGGTTTATTTAACAGTGATGCCATCATGCCACCTGGAAAAGCCAGGTAACCACCCATACCTAACACTACATCAGGACGTACACGAGATATAATCTTTCTGCTTTGCCAAAATGCACGTAACAGCCGTAGTGGCAAAGTAAGCCAAATTGTTGCATTTTTTCCACGTAACCCAGAAAAATCAATATACTCCATATCGTAGCCATGTTGCTCAACCAAAGTTACTTCCATTCCTGATTTAGTTCCCAGCCATACTACACGCCAACCAACTGCTTTAAGGTAATCAGCCACAGCCAGTCCTGGGAACACATGTCCCCCAGTTCCACCAGCCATAATTAAAATTGTACGCATTACCCAAAGATTTCCATATTTATAACTTCTTTCAAACAACAAAACCTTTCAAACGCTGGCGATTCTCCCAATCAACACGAAGCAATACAGCTAACGCAATGCAAATAACTGTAATACTGCTACCACCAAACCCCATCAGTGGTAATGTCAATCCTTTAGTTGGCAATACCCCCATATTTACACCTATGTTAATAAATGCCTGTAATCCAATCCAAATACCAATCCCTTGTGCAACCAAAGCTGAAAAGTAACATTCCAATTTAACAGCCTGACGCCCAATCATAAATGCACGTACAACCAGCCAAACAAACAGCACAATAACAGTAAAAACTCCAATAAAACCTAATTCTTCAGCAAGCACTGCTAGTAGAAAATCAGTATGTGCTTCTGGCAAATAAAATAGTTTCTCAACACTTGCACCCAAACCAACCCCAAACCATTCTCCACGACCAAAAGCAATTAATGCGTGAACCAGCTGATATCCACCACCTTGTGGATCCGCCCAAGGATCCATAAATGCAACCACTCTACTCATACGGTAAGGCTCAAACCTAATCAACATTACTAAACTAATCAATAAAAAAATAATTAATCCACCAAATAATTTTAACTGTACACCACCTAAAAACAAAATCGCCATTGCTAATGCAGTAATCACCACAAAAGCACCAAAATCTGGTTCAAGCAACAATAAACAACCTACAATGGCTACAATTAACAAGATCGGAAAAAATCCTTTCTTAAAGTCACTTAGATAAGCTGTTTTACGAACAACATAATTAGCCACATAAATTATGATACAAAACTTCATCAATTCAGAAGGCTGAAAATTTACTACCAGTAATGACAGCCAACGTTGACTACCTTTTATTTCCTGACCAATACCAGGAATCAAAACTAATACTAGTAATAAGATGCCAAATAAAAATATCCAAGCAGAATATTGTTGCCAACTACGCATAGGCACTTGAAAAGCTAACCAACCTAACAACAACCCCACCATCATATAAATTATATGTCTAATTAAGTAGTAACTAGATAAACCACCAGTACCACGCCCTGCTTCGGCAATCGCAATTGACGCCGAATAAACCATTACCAATCCTAAACCAAGTAAAAACAACACCGTCCATACCAAAGTCTGATCAAAATCTGATAAGTTTTTTTGCGGTTGTTTTTGTGTGTTAACTTGATAATTCATTAGTTAATATTTTTTATCTCGAATTAAAAAACTAGTTACCCAAGTTGTTTCATGCACGTTCTTTAACCTCAATATCTCTAACTGCAGCAACAAATACTTCTGCTCGATGAACATAATTCTTAAACATATCGAAACTAGCGCAAGCTGGCGATAACAAAATAACGTCGCCTATATGCGCCAACAAAAAACTTATTTGCAGCGCTGCTTGCATCGTTTCTGCAAAATGTAACGGAACCCTACAGTCTTTAATTGCAGCTGCAATTATCTTTGCATCACAGCCAATTAAAACAACCGCACGCGCATAATCCGCAATAGGTTGTTGTAACGGAGAGAAATCCTGTGATTTACCATCACCACCAGCAATCAATACAATTTTTTGCTCCATTCCAGTCAACGCGGCAACCGTTGCTCCTACATTAGTGCTTTTTGAGTCATCGTAAATAGTGACTCCATTAAATGCCGCAACTTTCTCCATACGATGCGGCAAACCTCTAAATTCACGAAGTGCTTGCAATAGTGACTCAAAAGGCAAGTTCATAGCACGACAAATTGCTAATGCTGCTAATGCATTCAAAGTATTATGAAGGCCTGCAATCAGCAATTCGGAAGTTCTTATTAAACAAGTTTCACCTTGTGCCAACCAAACATCGTTACCATCATGTAACAAGCCAAAATCAATCTTGTTCAATGGTGCATCAAGACCAAACGTTATTTGTTTTTTATCTGCTTGTGCCATAACACATACATCAGGGTCATCACGATTAATAATCTGAATACCCTGAGCATTAATTCCTTTCTTAAAAATACTGGCTTTAGCAGCAGCGTAGGCTAGTAAATCAGTATAGCGATCCAAATGATCTTCACTTAAATTTAGCACTGCAGCAATATCTGCCTCTAAGTTATGAGTTGCTTCTAACTGAAAACTAGATATCTCCAAAACCCATATTTGCGGTAATTTGCCAGAGTCAATCCGTCGCATTAATACATCTAAAACTGCCGGGCCAATATTACCTGCCACTTCCACATCCCACCCTGATCGTTGCAACATATTGCCAACCAAAGTAGTTACCGTAGTTTTACCATTAGAGCCTGTTATTGCTAAAACTTTAGAACTAATTTCCGGTGTTTTTTTTAGTGCCCAAGATAACAACGTGATATCCCCGACTATAGCAACTCCTCGCTGTTTAGCAATTTGTAGAAAAGGATCCATTAAGGAAATCCCTGGACTTATTGCAATCAAGGTAATATCTTCAAATAATCGCGCATTAAATTTACCAGTATGCAGTTGCGTGGAAGGTAGAACTTGTGCAATTTCATCTAGATACGGAGGTAGCTCACGACTATCAGCAACACGTACATCTGCACCTAGACGTAATAACCACTTTGTCATAGATAGTCCTGTTTCACCCATTCCCAGAACTAATACTGATTTGTTTTGTAAATTCATCTTAATTTCAAGGTCGATAAGCCGATTAGTACTAATATGATAGTGATAATCCAGAACCTAACCACAACCTGATTTTCCTTCCAACCTTTTAATTCAAAATGATGATGCAACGGAGCCATACGAAAAACACGTCTGCCAGTCAATTTAAAAGATGCCACCTGCAACATTACAGATAAAGCTTCAATTACAAATACACCACCCATAATAACCAATACAATTTCCTGACGTACAATAACCGTTACAACCCCTAAAGCAGCCCCTAAGGCAAGTGCACCAACGTCACCCATAAACACTTCAGCGGGGTAAGTGTTAAACCAAAGAAATGCCAACCCTGCACCAGCCAATGCGCCACAAAACACTGCTAATTCTCCTGCATTAGGAATGTAAGGTATGGCTAAATAATTAGCGAATATAATATGCCCCGACAAATAAGCAAAAATTGCTAAGGCAGCAGCAATCATCACTGTCGGCATAATAGCCAGCCCATCCAGACCATCAGTTAGATTAACCGCATTACTGGTACCAACAATGACAAAATAAGTTAAAACAACAAATCCAGTAACACCTAATGGAATTGCGATTTCTTTAAAAAAAGGTACTATCAGATCAGTTTGTGCGGGTATCTCTGCGGTTAATGCTAAATAAAATGCAACCACAATGGCAATAACCGATTGCCAGAAAAATTTTGTACCAGCAGAGAGGCCTTTAGGGTTACGATCAACCACTTTGCGATAGTCATCAACCCAACCAATAACACCGAAACCTAATGTAGTTAACAACACCACCCAAATATAAGTATTATTTAAATCTGCCCATAGCAACGTAGTTATAACAATGGAGACTAATATTAATGCCCCCCCCATCGTCGGTGTGCCCGCTTTAATAAGATGTGTTTGTGGGCCATCATCACGTACAGACTGACCTATCTTGTAAGCAGCAAGCTTACGAATCATAATTGGCCCTACCATAAATGAAATCGCAAGTGCAGTCAGTGCCGCCAACATAGCCCGTAATGTAATATAACTAAATACATTAAACGCGCGAATATCCTCGGCAAGCCACTGAGAAAGTATTAACAGCATAAAAATTCCGACAAAAGAAACTTGTTTGCCAAACATTTTGTTTCTAATGCCATAGACTTACTAATTAATTTATTTGTTTGCTTATAATTCATATTCTATTGATTTAGGTTTTACACAGGATCTAAAAAATGTGTATGAAATATCTTTGCTAATGTTGTATCTTCTACGTGATACAGGCGGTTACATCGCCGCTCTACAAAGCTAAAACATAAGTATAAATCCGTGCGCTACTTAAAACCTAAACCCTGCAAATAATCATACATATTTTGCACAACAAATTGTCACACACCATATATATGACAACTTACAGGGTCTAGGTGAAACTGGTTTTTATTTTTAATACCCAGGGTACCATAATGAGTAAATCTATAACTACTGATGCCCTTCATTAAGTTAGTTACTGCACTAGCACTCAAGTTATTTCCTGTATTTTCCTAATTAATAACCTCTAGTTGCCTAACAACTTGCTCCATTTGCATAAACCGTGACCCTTTGATTAGCACAGTCGTATCTGATGCAAGATTACACTTAATCTCTGCAATCAAATCACCCATAGATTGAAAATGTTTTGCAGCCACACCAAATCCTGCACTAGCATTAGTACTTAACTCACCAAATGTAAACAACTGATCAAGCCCAGCAAGAGATGCTTGTTTACCGATATTTCGATGAAAATCAGCTGCACTTTCACCAAGTTCACCCATATCCCCAAGTACTAAAATTCTTTTACCTGGCGTCGCTGTCAACACATCCAAAGCTGCTTGTACTGAGGCTGGGTTAGCGTTATAGCTATCATCAATAATAGTTGACTGGCACAAGCCATTCTTTTTCTGCATACGCCCCTTAACACCAGTAAAACTTGCCAATCCAGATACAATGACTTGTTTATTGATATTTAAGCCAACAGCTACAGCAGCAGCAGCTAATGCATTCATCACATTATGTTTACCTGGAACTTGTAAGGTCACTGACTCCTCCATACCATTAGGAAGTTTCAAAGTTATTTGATTAACTAATGAACCGCCCTGACAGTTAGCGCTAACCTGCGCATTCTCATCTAGACCGAAGTCAATCACTTTTTTACTCTGCACCAACTGGCACCATAATGCAGCATACTGATCATCCCGATTAATAACAGCTATTCCTTGTTGCTTTAACCCTACAAAAATTTCTCCCTTAGCACATGCAACTGCAGCGATTGAACCTAACCCTTCAACATGTGCAGCTCCAGCATTAGTAATGACAGCAATATTTGGTTTTGCTAAGCGAGTCAAATAGTCAATCTCCCCCGCATGATTCATCCCCATTTCAATCACCGCATAAGCATGCTGCGCACGTAATCGCAACAAAGTCTGTGGTACCCCAATTTCATTATTAAGGTTACCTTCCGTTGCCAACACCGTATCCCTAGTACAATCGTTCCCCACCAGGTTAGTTTCAACTTGTTTACGTAAAATTGCGGCGACCATTTCTTTAACAGTTGTTTTACCATTGCTTCCGGTAATCGCAATCAGCGGCAATGTAAATTTTCCCCGCCAATAAGCAGCCAACTGTCCTAACGCAAGCAAGGTATCTTTAACCTGTATTAATGGTAGCTTTGTGGCTAAGCCACTATTCCCAGGATGTTGTTTAACAACTGCAGCAACGGCCCCGTTTCCCGCCGCATGCAAAATAAATGCACGCCCATCAAATTTCTCTCCAGACAAAGCGATAAACAAATCACCCGGCTGCACAGATCGACTATCCGTACTCACACCGGTAAACCATACATTTCCAAAATCACAATCCACATGAAGTGCTTTAGCTGCTTCCTGAACAGTCATCATCTTTATGATGCTATCTTTGGAGCCAGTTCACGCAATACTTGCATAACTACGTTACGATCACTAAATGGCAATTTTTGTTGACCAATTTCCTGGTATGTTTCATGACCCTTACCTGCAATTAACACAATATCTTCCCGGCCTGCACTATGAATTGCCTGACGAATTGCAAGTGCACGGTCTTCTTCAATACTAAAACCAGAATGTGCATCTGCAGCAATCTCTTCAATAATCATTCGCGGGGATTCATCTCGTGGATTATCACTAGTTAGAATAACTTTGTCAGCCAAACGTGTAGCAACTTCACCCATCAAACGACGCTTACCAGAATCACGATTACCACCACAACCAAGAACACAAAATAATTCTGCTTTTCTAGGTGCGACCTCACGTAAAGTTACAAGCACTTTCTCTAGTGCATCAGGCGTATGTGCGTAGTCAACAATTACAGCAGGTAAAGCACCACCGCCAAATTTCTCCATACGCCCAACTATTGGCTGAATCTGTTGTACCGCCATTACCGCATCAGAAAATTTAACACCACTAGCAAGTAATGTCGCCAACACCGACAATATATTGGAAGCATTGAATCTTCCAATTAAATCAACAGTTATCTGCGCACAATAATCTTCAAACATAACATCAAAGGTTAAGCCTTTAACTGTCGCCACAAGATTTAATCCATGAATAATTTTAAAAGAATTTAAATACTCTAATTCTAGAGCTGGCACTTTAAATCCATAAGCAAATACTTGTGTATTTCTATTCATCAATTGCTGCGACAATTTGACACCAAACATGTCATCAAGGTTAAGCACCGCATGTTTAAGTCCTGGCCAAAAAAACAATTGCGCTTTAATCGCTGCATACTCATCCATGCTAGCGTGATAATCTAGATGATCACGCGACAAATTAGTCAGTACTGCTACAGAAATTGTTGAACCATTAAGCCGCCCTTGTGCAATCCCATGTGATGAAACCTCTACAGCCACACTATCCGCACCCTGGCGTAAATATTTCGCCATTTCCTGCTGCATTAAAATTGCTTCTGGCGTAGTATTTGCTGTTACATCTAACTTACCAACAAAACCATTACCAAGTGTCCCGACAACCATAGCCTTTTTATTTAACACAGTTAACGCTTGTGCAATCCAATGACAGCATGAAGTTTTACCATTAGTTCCAGTAATTCCAATAACTTGCATTTTCTGAGACGGATTACCATAAACATGACTTGCAATAAAACCAGATTTAATCTTTAATTCTGAAATCGGCAAAGCAGGCAATTGCCACGTAGGATTCCAGCAAAAATCATGTTGTTCCCACAGTACAGCATTCGCACCAGCAGCAATCGCCTGCGGAATAAATTCACGAGCATCATATTGATATCCAGCATAAGCAAGAAAAGTATCACCAGGTTTAATTCTACGGCTATCTGAAACAAGATTCTTAACCGGAACCCCCAAGCCATCTAATAAACTAGCATCAAATATTCGATTTGATTTGTCTGTTTCTTTTAGCGCCACAACATTCATCCATCTATCTCTATAGCTGCTGGAAATGACACAACATTATTTGTTGGTGCATCATGAGGTACATTCAGCATTCGTAAAGCACCAGCCATTATTTGACTAAATACCGGGGCAGCAACTGTACCTCCATAGTATTTGCCAGCCGACGGTTCATCTAACATAACAGCAATTATTAGGCGTGGATCAGATGCTGGCGCATAACCAACAAAAGACGATAAATAAAGATTCTTAGCATAACTACCATTGATTACTTTATGTGCTGTACCAGTTTTTCCAGCCACTCGGTAACCATTAACTTGCGCCAATGGTGCAGTGCCACCTGGTTGAACTACCATTTCCAACATATTACTCATTGCTAGCGCAGTATCATTGGAAATCACAGATGTTCCAACAACTGGCGATTCACGCTTAACCAAGGAAACCGGCATCAACTCGCCACCTGTTGTGAATAAGGTATACGCACGCGCCAATTGCAACAAACTTACAGAAATTCCATGACCATAAGACATAGTTGCTTGCTCAATCTCTCTCCAATTACTATATGACCGTAGCCGGCCTCGAGCTTCACCTGGAAAGCCTTTATCAACCGACAAATCAGCTGCTATTCCAGTAGGCACACCAAACCCAGAACTATTTAACATATTCCAGAAAATTTTTGGTGTTAGCGATAATGCTATTTTGGCTGTTCCAACATTACTAGATTCTTGAATAATCTGGCTGACGGTTAAATCCCCTCTATCATGCGAATCACTTATAGTAGCCCTGCCAACTTTCAATTTACCTGGAGTTGTCGATACAATCGTATCTGGACTAACGCTATTAACCTCTAGCGCAATTGCTACAGCAAATGGCTTTAATGTAGAGCCAGGCTCAAAAGCATCTGTTAATGCTCGATTACGTAAATTATCCACACTGATGCTTGATCTTCGGTTAGGGTTATAAACAGGTAAATTCACCAGTGCCAACACCTCCCCAGTCTGAGCATCCAAAACCACAACACCACCCGCCTTAGCCTTATTTTTTTCAACAGCTTTCTTCAATGCACGGTGTGCTAAGTATTGCAGCCTATTATCCAAAGACAAAACTAAATCTTGCCCCTGTCTAGGTGGACGAATATTCTCCACACTTTCAATAATATGCCCTTTACGATTCTGTATAACTCGACGCCGACCGGGCTCACCTGTTAACGTCTCTTGCCATGCTTGTTCAATACCTTCCTGACCCTGGTCGTTAATATCCGTGATACCCAGCAAATGGGCAGTAACTTCTCCTGCCGGATAATAACGTTTAAATTCTTTTTCAATAAACACACCTGTTACACCCAAGGCTCTAATCTTTTCTGCTACTTCTGGTAACAACTTGCGCTTCAAATAAACGAAACTACGATTTTGTCGCGCAACATCTTTTTGAATCTCTGCGATATCTATTCTTAAAATTGCACTAAGTTCTTTTAGTTGTTCATAGCTTGCCACTACTTTCTTAGGCTCAATATACACAGAAGCAACAGGCGTACTAACAGCCAACACTTCACCATGCCGATCCTGAATCATGCCTCGATGTACATTTATGTCAATAGTACGATTAGAACGCAACTCACCCTCTTCCCGTAAAAATTCATTATTCATACCTTGCAAATAAACAGCACGAATAACTAAGCCAAGAAAACTAAACAGTATCAATCCCAACAAACAATATGAACGCCATGCAGACAGAGTAATGTCTGACTCTGGGCGATAATAGCTCATGGCTCTAGCGCACTATTATTCTGATTCTTTTTAATTGGAATCATCCGAACATGTGATGCTGCTGGCATAATCATATTTAACTTCTCATTAGCTATACTTTCAATACGTGTATGCATTCCCAGCGTACTTTGCTCAAGCTGCAACCGCCCCCATTTAACTTTCAATTGATGTGATATCACGTTCTCATTCTCCAGTGCAACTGAAAACTTGCGTACTTTATGTTGCGCCGTCACTACACCTAGTGCACTAATTATTAAAATTAAAAATAAAAATATATTGATCTTGATCATACAAAATCATCCATCACTTTAATCTTAGAAACATTAACCTGGTTATGTACTCACTTATCTTTGTAAAATATAACCCGGCCCTGCAAGTGATCGCGCAGGACTAGGCATAACCACCACACATCAAATCCTTTCTGCCACTCGCATAACTGCACTTCTGGCACGTATATTGGCAGTTACCTCCTCTGCACTAGGACGAACCGCTTTACCAATTAATCTCAACATTTGGTTATGTAAAAGTTGTACTTCTTGTTCGCGTAATGGCAATCTTCGTGGCAATGTTTCACACTTTGCCGCCGACCGCATAAAATTCTTAACTATCCTATCTTCTAAAGAATGAAAACTAATAACAACTAATCGACCACCAGGCTTAAGTAATGCTACACATTGAGACAATACTGCCGATAACGCTTCAAGTTCCTTGTTAATAAAAATTCTTATTGCCTGAAAAGTACGAGTTGCTGGATGCTGTTTTTCACGTTGCCGCTGACGCGACCGCACTACCATCACAATAACTTCCGCAAGCTGAACCGTTGTAGTAATAGGCTGCCTCTGTCTTGTTACTACGATAGCTCTTGCAACCTGCCGAGCAAATCGTTCCTCTCCATACTCTTTAATTACTGTTGCTAAGTCAGCCTCTGATACTATGGCAAGCCACTCTGCTGCAGTTTGCCCATGCTTGGTATCCATCCTCATATCAAGAGGCCCATTAGAACGAAAACTAAAACCTCGTTCAGCATCTTCTAACTGTGGCGAAGACACACCTAAATCTAATAACATGCCATCCACTAACTCTAATTGCTCGTCCTTCACTACCTGTTGTAATTGAGAAAAGTCGCAATGTTTAATAGAAAATCGTTGGTCAACAATCTCCTGCCCAGCTGTAATTGCCGCAGGATCTTTATCTAAAGCAAGCAACCTACCGTTTTTATTTAACTTGGACAATATTAGTCGGCTATGTCCTCCACGACCAAACGTGCCATCCACATAAACACCACCAGGTTTAATTGCTAGCGCATCTACTGCTTCATGCAGTAAAACTGTAATATGCAAAGGCATATTATTCCCACCATATCACAATGAAAATTCAGTAAATTCAGAGGGCATTTCTTTATCCTTAAATGCAAGCGCAGCTTCCATTTGCAAATCCCATTGCTCCTCACCCCACAATTCAAACTTTGTACCCTGCCCCACCAACACTAAATTTTTAACCAGACCAGCAAACTTACGTAATGGTGGTGATATTAGAATCCTGGCAGAGGCATCCATATCTACATCACTGGCATTACCAATAAGAAGCCGTTGCAAACTACGACTTTGAGGATGAAAACTAGGCAAGTTATTAAGCTTTTGTTCAATCATCTCCCAGGCTGGCTGAGGATAAATTAACAGACATTTGGAAGGGTCAACGGTAATCACCAAATGTCCATCGGACAATGAAATTAATTCCCGCCGGTACCTGACAGGTATCGCAAGCCTACCTTTAGCATCCAAACAAAGCTGTGTAACGCCACGAAACACACTACCCCCTAATTAGCATACAAACCCTGACCCCGTATACATAATCACTAACCGGATGATCCAAGTAAAAAATATCAGTGAATTTTACACCACTTTGCCCCACTTATTACCACTATATACCATTTGCCTATACTTTAATTGATTTTTTATTACATAACAATAAGTTGACGCAAGCATTAGGAACTACACGTATAATTAGAATGGCTTAGAAACTGATACAACAAACTAACACCAACCTTCTCAATAATGACACCAAAATACTGGCAACAAGCAACACTGGAGTTAGCCACACAAGATAAAATCATGCACCAGCTAATAAATTATTCTAGTACAGCTAAATTAAATTCACGTAATGACGCCTTTACTACTTTGGCACGAGCTATAGTCGGTCAACAAATATCAGTCAAATCTGCTAACACTATTTGGCAAAAAATTTTTTTTACATTTCCCCAAATAAATCCCAGTACAATTTATGTGGCGGAACCTAATATATTAAGAACCTGCGGATTATCAATCAGAAAAATAAGCTATCTACAAGATCTGTCTTTACATTTTCTCAATAGTAAATTGAATGAAACACACTGGGCCAAAATGAGCGATAAAGAACTTATTGCGCAGCTTACACAAGTAAAAGGTATTGGGCGCTGGACAGCCGAAATGTTTTTAATTTTTCACATGCTACGTGCTGACATATTGCCGCTTAACGATATTGGATTACAACGTGCGATCAGCATGCATTACAATGCTAACCAACCAGTTGACAAAAAGTTTATAACAACTACTGCCCAACCATGGCGACCATGGAGGTCAGTAGCCACTTGGTATTTATGGCAAAGCCTTGACAAACCACTCCAAAATAACTAACACACTATGAAAACCAAATTACATATCACCGTATTATTAATAACTATTCTTACTGCCTGTGCCACAACACCCACTGGCAGAAGTCAGTTAATTTTTATGCCGGATCATGAATTGGACAGCATGGGACTACAAGCTTTTGATAATTTGAAGAAAGAAAAAACAACCAGCAATAGTGAACAGATCACTCAATTTGTGCAATGCATTTCAAATGCAATCACAAGTGAAGTAGATGGCGACTGGGAAGTAGTTGTGTTTGAAGATGAAACATTAAATGCTTTTGCGTTACCTGGCAAAAAGATTGGTGTACATACAGGTTTAGTTAACTTAGTTGATAACCAGGATCAATTAGCATCAGTAATCGGTCATGAAGTTGGCCATGTACTTGCCAAACATGGCAACGAACGAATGTCTCAAAAAATGGGGGTACAAATGGGAATATCATTAGTGACCGCTGTTGCTGCCCCACAAACTGCACTTGGACAAACAGCCATTAGCCTGCTTGGTGTTGGCGCACAATATGGCGTAATTATGCCATTTAGCCGTTTACATGAAAGTGAAGCAGACTTTATAGGCCTTGATTTAATGGCAAAAGCTGGCTTCAACCCGCTAGAAAGCATTACCTTGTGGAAAAAAATGGCGCAAGCTAGCCAAGGCGCGCAGCCAGCAGAATTTCTTTCCACACACCCATCGCATGCGACACGTATTGAAGATCTACAAGCACAAATGCCACAAGCATTAAAGCTACAGCAACAAGCAAATGCTTCCGGAAAAACCCCTCATTGCTTAAAATAACAACAGATGACTACAATTGAACTCAACAAACCCGAACTTTATATTAACCGCGAACTAAGCTTACTTGAATTCAACCGGCGTGTTATCGAGCAAGCTAAAGATGAAAAATTACCATTACTAGAACGACTACGCTTTCTCTGTATCGCCAGCACTAATCTTGATGAATTTTTTGAAGTACGTGTTGCAGGATTAAAACATCAAGTTAAATACGGCTCTAAACAGACTGGGCCAGACAATCTATCTCCAACCGAGGTATTACTACAAGTTAATGAAACAGCACACCAATTTGTAGAAGATCAATACAAAGTATTAAATGACCTGATAATTCCAGCTTTAAATAAAAATAAAATACGATTACTGCGTCGTAATCAATGGAAACCAAAACTAGTTCGTTGGATACGCCGCTACTTTAATAGCGAAGTATTACCGGTACTTAGTCCAATTGGGCTAGATCCAGCGCACCCATTCCCACGAGTTTTAAATAAAAATTTATATTTTATTATCTCTCTAGAAGGTAAAGATGCTTTTGGTCGTGATTCACGCTTAGCTATTGTACAAGCGCCACGCTCATTACCAAGAATTATCCAAGTATTTTCTGAAGACAGTCCTGGGCATCATGATTTTGTCATGCTTTCATCAATTATTCATGCGCATGTTGGCGATTTATTTCCAGGCATGAGTGCAACCGGCTGTTATCAATTCAAGGTTACACGCGACAGTGAGCTATTTGTCGATGACGAAGAAATTGACGACCTATTACGCGCATTAGAGGGCGAACTACCCTCACGTCGATTCAGTGATGCAGTGCGCCTGGAAGTTGCGGAAAACTGCCCAACTGAATTAAGCACTTTTCTGTTAAATAAATTTTACCTACAAAACGACGATCTTTACCAAGTATCAGGACCAGTAAACCTTAGTCGATTATTGACCATCTGTGACTTGGTAGATAGGCCTAAATTAAAATTCACCGGCTTTACACCTGGAATTCCTAACCGTATAACTAATAGCACAAATATTTTTGATACCCTTGGTAATGGCGATATATTGCTACACCATCCATTTCAATCTTTTGCTCCTATCATTGACTTTCTACGCCAAGCAGCTGCTGATCCACACGTCTTATCAATAAAACAAACCTTATACCGTACCGGCACTGGATCAGCAATCGTTGAAGTACTAAAAAATGCAGCACATGCAGGCAAGGAAGTCACCGTAGTTATTGAACTACGTGCAAGATTTGATGAACAAGCTAACATTGAGTTAGCCAGCGAACTACAAGAAGCTGGCGCGCACGTTGTTTATGGCGTCGTCGGCTATAAAACTCACGC
Organism: Nitrosomonas sp.; assembly: GCA_021774055.1. Classification (GTDB taxonomy): domain Bacteria; phylum Pseudomonadota; class Gammaproteobacteria; order Burkholderiales; family Nitrosomonadaceae; genus Nitrosomonas. The sequence continues at coordinate 30,325 of JAJFJL010000212.1, forward strand.
TAAAATGATCTTGGTTGTAAGAAGAGAAGGCAGATCTTTGCGTCGATATGTCCATCTAGGAACAGGCAATTATCATGCCCGAACTGCGCGTCTATATACCGATTACGGTTTACTTACCTGTGACCGAGCTGTTGGTGAAGATGTCAACAAACTTTTTCATCAAATGACAGGCTTAGGACGAGCAGGTAGATTAAAAAAATTACTACAATCTCCTTTCACTTTACACAAAGGAATACTGGCATATATAGACGATGAAATAAACGCCGCCAACAAAGGAAATAAAGCTAGGATTATTGCCAAGATGAATGCACTAGTTGATCCTGAAATTATTATCGCTTTATACAAAGCCTCGCAAGCTGGCGTCAAAATAGATTTAATTATTAGAGGTGTTTGTTGCTTACGCCCAGGGGTTAAAGGTGTTTCTGAAAATATTAGCGTACGCTCAATAATCGGACGTTTTCTGGAACATACTCGTATTTTTTATTTTTATCATGGAGCAGAAGAACTAGTCTTCTGCTCCAGTGCCGACTGGATGACAAGAAACTTACATCACCGGGTAGAAGCTTGTTTTCCTATTGAAGAAAAACGTACCAGTGACTCAGTAATAAAATACGGGTTACTAAGCTATCTTTCTGACAATACACAGGCATGGATATTACAAAGTGATGGTTCGTATCAACACACCAAAGTGGGCACACATAAACCACGTTCGGCACAACAACTCAACCTGGAGTACTATTGTGATCAAGCGCATTAGGCAACACATTCTGAAATGTTAATTCAATATCTGCCGCTTGCAAATAATCTTTTTCAGTTTCTAAATCAGCCAAGGTTAACGGATGACTATCTAACCAACCAGCAGGGAAGGTTAGATTAATTTTATTATCATTACCCTGCACATGTATTTTAGGCAACATATTGTAAGAACGACTTCTATGGATAACAACTGCAAGTCTTAACAAAATAGCCAGCCTAAGAACAGGAATTTTAATAGTTCTAGTAATTAACTCAAATTCTTCTAAAGGAAACTTACGCCGATGACTACGCACCAATGTCGCTATATTTATCTGCTCCTGCCTAGAGAAACCTATTAGATCAGCATGGGCAATTAAATAAGCACCATGCCGGTGATACTGTGTATGGGCTATCGACAAACCAATTTCATGAGTTAAAGCACCCCATTGCAATAGATCTAAATATTCCTTCTTATCTAACCCCCAGCCGATTCTAACTTGTTGAAAAAATACCCTAGCTGTTGCTTTTACTCTTTTTGCCTGCTCTAAATCAACACCATACCGCTGTACCACATCTGTTATCGCTTTATCTCTAGCGTCTTCATTATGAGAGCGGCCAATCGAGTCATGCAACAAACCTTCCCGCAAAGCACCTTCAGAGACATTAATACTAGTTAAATTCAAAGCTTCAAAAATGCCACATAATACCGCCACACCACCCACAAAAACAGGTTTACGACGTTCAGATAAACCTGCCAATTTAATTGACGAACTATCATCAATTGCAAGCAACTCATTCTTTAACCTATTAAGTGCAGCAGCTGTAATACCTGTTTGACACCAACCCTGAGCCTGCACAACATCACGTATCGAAATAATAGTACCAGAAGACCCTAAGGCATAACCCCAAGCTATATTTTTATAACTTGCTTCAATTAGCTCCATCTCCTGTCTTGCAAACAATATTGCCTTACTCATTCTTTTAGCTTTTATTTTGCCGTCATGAAAGAAACGTTGAGCCATGTTTACACAACCCATATAAAGACTTTCTGCGCAATAAACATCAAAACCACGGCCAATAATCAACTCAGTACTACCACCACCGATATCAATTACCAAACGTTTATTCGTATCATCATATAATGTGTGGGCAACCCCAAGATAAATCAGTCTAGCTTCTTCTCGTCCGGCAATTATTTCTATTGGATGGCCCAAAGCAGCATGTGCATTAGACAAAAAAGATCGACCGTTTCTAGCCTGGCGCAAAGTATTAGTTCCAACAGCTCGTATATTTACCTGAGGGATATCATGAATACGTTGACCAAATCGTTGCAAACAATTAAGTGCACGCAACATTGATTCTTCAGATAATTCCTGGTTATCATTAAGCCCTGAAGCCAAACGAACCATTTCTTTAATTCGATCAACAATCTGTAAACGGCCGTCAACAAAGTTTGCGACAATCATATGAAAACTATTTGAGCCTAAGTCTACCGCAGCATAATATGATTCAAGATTTTGTTCCATAACGATACTAATATAAATAGTTAAATAACAAGGTGACAAAAATTGCAAAATAATAAACTTATCATAATGCGTCACGCCAAATCAGATTGGTCCAGCGAATATGAGTCAGACTTTGAGCGCCCTCTTGCAGCACGCGGAATAAAAGCAACAAAACTAATGGCAAGCTGGCTGAAAAAAAACCAAGCTATTCCTGATAAAATAATTTGCTCCCCAGCATTACGCACCAAACAAACTTGTCAACTAATACTAAACAAGCTTGATCTTGCTATAGACAACATCTACTGGGAAAATAAAATTTATAACGCTTCACTAGATGACCTACTTTCAGTCATCAAACAACACAACAACAATACACATGTTTTATTAATAATTGGCCATAACCCAGGTTTGGATCAACTACTTGTTCATTTATCAAAAGAATCACCTTACGTAAACGCCTCTGATAAATTATTAACAACAGCCGCACTAGCAATACTTGACTATGGACACCAAAAAATATCAACAAAACCACGCCAAGCAAATTTAGAAAGCTTAATTCGGCCCAAAGAGCTGTTTTAATTAAAGTACGAAGAGGCTCTCAAGATGAGCATAAGTCTTGCGCTAATTACCCAAGTTTTTCATATCTATTGTACCTATATACTGCAAGTTATCGCACACATACTGCACAACAGATTGTTCCATATAGCAAACTTTATTCTTTGGGAATATAAATAAGTATTCCACGCAGAATAAAATTCACTCCATAAAAAAATCTATTGCGAAGTATATGCAAGATAACCTACAAAATCTAGGTTGTATATAAAACTGACAGGCCTATATAATACAGTTTTCACCTACGCACAAGGAATCTTATATGGCCAAACTAACTGAGCTAGTAGGAATTGGACCAGCCATCTCTAATGCATTATTCGACAACAATATTAAAACAGTTGAAGATCTTGCCGCAACTGACAAATCAGAGTTGATGAAAATACATAACTTTAGTGAAACACGAATAAACTCACTGCTTAACGCTGCAACCACTTATTTACAAAATGAAACCAGACTGAAATTAGCACATGAAACAGACGAGCATAGCAAAGACAAAAAAAACACAACCAACAAAACTACGGACCAGCCTAAAGAAAGCAATATAAAAGAGAAAAAGGGGAAAAAGGGGAAAAAGAAAGATAAACAAAAAAATAAGAAAAATGATAAGAAAAAAGATAAAAAAAAGAAGGGAAAGAAATAGTACCTAATATATATCTACATAAGGAATCAGAGTCTTTATGAACACCTGGAATTATGGAACCACTGATGTGGTCTAATAATTCTGATTCCTTTGTTAACATCTTCTACCAAGATCATCAAAAAACTCTATAAACTTAAATAATACCTAGGTTCTCATCCATAAACTGCTGCAACATGCTTACCCAATCTTGCCGCAAAAAAACAAACCCCTCATTATGTCCCCCTTGTAAGGCTAGAAATTGTTTTTTCTGTGGAACAGCCTGATATAGATTCTGGCCATGTTCAAATGGCACAATTTCATCTTGTGGACTATGTGCAATCAATACTGGACAAGTAACCGATGATTGCAACAATTTGAGAGTATTGTAATTAAAGCGTGCTATCAGCCGTATGGGTAAAAAAGGATATATTTCTTCTGCTAAATCTGGCACAGAAGTAAAGGTGGATGCCAGCATTAAAGCTCCCGGGTTTTCTTGCGCTGCAAGCCAAGTTGCAACTGCACCCCCCAACGATTCACCAAACAAACCAATACTAGATGGAGCAAAACCTTTCACCTCAGTTAAGTATCGCCATGCATCCATTGCATCTTGATAAGTACCAAGTTCAGAAGGGGTGCCACTACTTTGACCATAACCACGATAATCAAAAATAAATACGTTATAACCAAGCCGATTAAACATTGATAAGTAATCTAATCGATAAGAAATGTTACCAGCATTACCTTGAAAGAAAAGAATTGTTCCTTTTGCAGCAATCGCTGGTACAAACCAACCGTGTAGCGTTTGATCGTCAGCAGTAACAATTTCTACCGACTCATAAACCAAACCAACCTGGTCAGGTGTAATTTTAATTTCTTGTACAGCTTGTGGGAAATAAATTAAGCGTGATTGTCCAAAGAACACCAACAAAACCAACAGCAGGTAAGAACAGATCAATACAACAGCCAAGTTAACCAGGCTATTCATTTCTTGTCACCGCTGCATCATGCAACAGAAGCACTTTAGAATAATGCAAAAACTCATCCAAATGATGCTCAATAATGGACACAACAATCACCATTTGCAGAGTTTGATAATCATGCACTGCAATATTACGAAAACCTACCATACGCTTTAATGCGCCAGCTAATTCTGTAGTTATCCAACCACTCTGCGCTAACAAGGTAAAAACATCCCGCGCACTTTGTGGTATACCTAATTTGTCGCGATGAATTAAATGCTGACCCATGTCTAATGAAGCTTCGCAAGCACGCTGAATATTAAGAATCGCTGCATCTTGTCGAGTAAAGTCAGTAGCAAAAGTAGCCTTGTCATAATTATATTCTTCTCTAGCACGTGCTATACAGCGCTCTATAGTTGCCGCCTTATTGATCAAAACATCATCGGCCATAGACACTCCCTTCTTGTTCTATATCAGCCAACAGGTCAGCTCGCAACCGATCTAATGATGTTTTTTCACTCAAGATAAAGCTTTCATAAATGACTGCTTGTGAATCATGTGCCCACAAACATTTACCAGTAGTAATAATTTGATATTGCAGCACAGTACTGGCGGCACGTAAATCTACTAAATCAATATCGCAATTCACCTTGTCTGCCAATTGTTGCGCCAAATTCCATAAAGCAATTGAATCGACAGATCCACTAACCAGTACAGCTAAATCTAAATCACTATGCCTCATTGCCGTACCTTGCACATGACTACCAAAAACATACACAGCTAATAAACCTGGCAAGTTTGCACGTAAAGCTGGCACTATCAAGTCAAAGTTAATCACTAAATATTAATTTTCTGCAAGTATTAACAAGCATCCTATTCATGATAAGATCCACTCTATGAAACAACAAGTTGCAAACTCTTTACAAAGAATAACAAATAATTCATGCCTTAGGACATTATATGAGAACTATCATTACATTATTCGCGATACTTTTTATCACTAACTTTGCACATGCTGATGATTTTGAGTTAACTGTGTACTTTGACCTAAGTGCAGCAGAACAGCATGACATTATAAAATGTCCACCAGGTGGTGAAGAACTAAATACAGAATACCACTTAACAGTATTTAAAGATAAGCCAAGTTATACGCTATTAGGGAATTTAGATTTTGATAAGAATGTCGCCGGTGATATCAAGAAGAAACTACTATGTGACCAAGGGGAATTTACACTTAGAAAAACAATTCATTCTGACAAAGACACTATTAATATATTTATTTACTTAGAAGAAATATATCTAATTAAAGATGAAATATTTAATATTGCCACTGTTAAATTATCCGCCAACGAAGATTACTTTATACAAAAAAAATACATCAATGAATCAGTTACATTTATTGTTAGAACAACAGAGTTAGAAAAGAACACCACCACCATAAAATATGGAGATCTTATTTACCGCATTGAATTAAAGAGAAAATAATTTTCTACTGTACAATAAATGAACTACCACCTACTAAAGTAGGTGGGTTAGCGCATTCGGTGCTGATGACTAAAGTCATCATTCTCGCACCGTCATAAACGAGCATGAGTCAGAACATTAAAATAAACTATGGTATCGTAACTGTGTGCGGCATACTTCCCAACTCTTTATCCGCATGTCGAATCACTGCTGCCAGTGAACTACGTGCAGCACGAATTTCTTTTCCCAAACGAATTAAAGTACTAATACTAACCTCGCGGCGAAATAGAATAGTTAATAATTGGATCAATTTAACACTACCTTCCGGCTGAATCGCTCCAAGTAATGCAGCGGGCGGTGAAAACTCAACCGGATCTGTAATAGCACGAATTACAATAAATGGAATATCTGCCTTAGTGGCTACCTCAGCAATCGCATAACTTTCCATATCAACCGCACAAGCTCCTGTCGCAACACCTAGTTCTAGCTTTGCTTGCTCGGTACTCAATACCCCTGGGCTAGCTGTCAATGTACCACCAACTGTTGACAGATGGTCTGGCAATAATTTCTGCAAACGATTAAGCCAATTGAGTGCTACCGGATAAACTGGCAGCTCTTCTTCATCAGGAGGTGTGATTTTCCCTGAATGAATTAACTCTGGCAATACCAAAGTCCCAGGGCGTAAATTTGGATCTAATCCACCAGCCACACCAAAGCTTACCAAGGCAGTAACTCCGCGCTCAATTAGATCTGTTGCAGTTAAACGTGCAGCACTATCGCCCATTCCACTCAATATAATCACTGAACCATTTGACAAACGTATCATACGTCTGTAGGGCAAACGAAATGAACTAACACAACTAGCCTCAACTCGTAACGCGGTGATAATTCCTATAACATCATCATCCATATATATTTTCTACCATTATCTAGTTAGGGACGAGGCAATAATACTTTATCCATTCAGACTTGTCATTTTACTCAAATCAGAGCGAAAATGACTTAACCTAAATGGACAAATTATTATCGCCTTGTCCATTCCTTATTGAACAATACGTACCTGATCTCAAACTGGAAAAATAATATGAAAAGTTGAACCACATCCAGGCATACTTTCAACCTTAATTGTCCAACCATAGTGATTACAAATACGCTTAACGATTGGAAGACCTATTCCTAAACCTTCACCTTGGGCTGAGCCACGAAAAAAACGCTCGTAAAGCAACGGCAAATAAGCAGGTTCTATACCAATACCTGAGTCAGTTATAGACAAACATTGGTCACTAAAATCAACCCGAATAAAACCACTTTTTGTATATTGCACGGCATTACGTAACAAATTAATTAATGCCGTATGTAATGCTTGACGGTTTAATGTAAGTATTATTTCCGGTGCTACGTTAACAATAAATGTTAATTTCTTTTGATCAATTTTTTCTTGTAATGGCTCTGCTGCATCATAGACGCATTCAGCAATCGCAACCGGCTCCATCACACCTAAGGCCTGTTCACGGGCAAGAAAAAGCAACGCTTGTAACTGCTCGCCCATACGAGTTGTCGCCGCCTCAATTCTATGAACACGAACCAGCATTCTGTCAGGCAAATCAGATTCTGCTACTAACAATTCACAACTTGTCAAAATCGTAGTTATCGGGGTACGCAGCTCATGACTAATGTTGGCAGTAAACTCCTGTTCACGCTGCAACATACGCCGGATACGACTCTGATAATCATCTAATGCACGCGCCAATTGCGCCACTTCTTCATCCATTTCTGGCTGTGTTAACATCACACTAGAAGTATCACCAGGTGCCAGCAACTTGACACGATCAGCCAAATCACTCACTTGTTTCACCAGTAAGCCAGAAATAAAATAACCAACCGCAAAAGAAATAGCAACCACCAACATCAAAGCCGATAATATCATCCACCTTAATTCACTTAAGCGTTGTTCATGCAGCACCGTTTGATAAGCTACTACAAATTTAACATCATACTCACGCCTCACTAACACACGGATATCCTGAAAGTTATAATAAACCTCATGAAGACCTGGATTAAGACCACGTAAATAAGTCGGCATTTGAAATTCATCATCAACATCACTAATCACATAGCTTTCCAAACTAGAGCCTATTTGTGGAACAGAATCCGCGTGTTTCCTATAAAGCTTAACCTGATGATCCATTTCCAGGTTGATAACCTGCTCAACATGGGTTTCTTCAATATCATCAGAAACAAAATATAGGCTAATACCTAATGAACCCACCATCACAATACAGAACGTTGCCAAAGCATGGGCAACCCTGGTTCGAAGTCCCATATCAAGCTTAAATTTAAGCACGCAAAGTCAGGCTGTAACCAAGGCCATGAATAGTCTCAATCGGATCGTACCCCCCTGCTTTGGTCAAAGCACGTCTTAATACATGCATGTGACTGCGTAGCGTATCACTAGTTTCCTGAACACATTCCCAGGCCTCTGCTTCCAACTCATTACGACTAAACACACGACCTGGTTCACTCATCATTAAAGCAAGCAAACGAATACACTTAGGTGGCAACTTAACGTTCTGTTCAGCAAAACGGATAGAAAATGTTTTCGGATCGTAGGTTAAGTTATCAACTTCCAATAAGCGGCAAGCAACTTTGCCACGATGACGTTTATGTAACGCTACCAAACGTGCTTCAACTTCTTTTAGCGCAAATGGTTTAACCAAATAATCATCCGCACCATGTTCAAAACCAGCCAATTTATCTTCTAAAGTATCACGGGCAGTCAACATTAACACAGGTGTATCAATTTGTGACTCATGACGCAGCTTACGACATAAAGCCATACCTCCCATTCCCGGCAAACCAATATCTAATAAAATACCGTCAAAGCGCAAAGTAACCGCCAAATGGAAACCTGCTTCACCATCCGCTGCCGCATCAGCGCTGTGACCACGCGACTCTAGGAAGTCATATAAATTGGCAGCAATAGCCAAATCGTCTTCAATGATTAATATATGCACGAAATTACACTGAAACTAAACAGAGTTAAACAAGTAATCAAGAAAAAAGTTTTAGCCATACTCTCAGGCGGGACTTAAGCCCCGCTTACTAGCAAAATATAAGGCAATTCTAGTTACTTAATAAATACGCATACTACGCCTGATGATATGGCCGACTAAGTGTATGCACAGCTTCTACCAAAGCAGCCGCACTCTCTGGCGGAGTGAATTGTGAAATACCATGCCCGAGATTAAACACATGACCGTTACCTGAGCCAAAACTTGCCAGAATTTTACCAACTTCTACGGTAATAGTTTCCGGCTCAGCAAATAAAATAAATGGGTCTAAGTTACCTTGCAAAGCTACTTTATCGCCAACACGTCGGCGCGCTTCACCAATATCTACAGTCCAATCAAGCCCAACAGCATCACAACCAATATCAGCAATTTTTTCCAACCATAAACCACCACCCTTGGTGAATACTACGCTAGGTATCCGCACACCATCATGCTCACGCTTTAATCCAGCTAAGATTCGCTGCATATAGCCTAATGAAAACTCCGGGTATGCTGCATGTGACAAAGCTCCGCCCCAAGTATCAAAAATCATCACTGCCTGCGCACCAGCCTCAATTTGTGCATTCAGGTAAGCTGTCACTGCTTGTGCATTGATATCCAAAATATGATGCAATAATTCAGGACGCTGATAAAGCATAGTCTTAATATGACGAAAATCAGAACTGCCACGACCTTCCACCATATAACAAGCTAACGTAAATGGACTACCAGAGAAGCCAATTAATGGCACCTGATTATCTAAAGTTTTACGGATTTGTGTAACAGCATCCATAACGTAACGTAAATCTGAACCAGGATCAGGAATTTTTAAAGCACGAATTTCTTGCTCTTCACGTAATGGATGTTTAAACCGTGGTCCCTCCCCTTCAGAAAAATAAAGTCCTAACCCCATCGCATCAGGAATAGTTAAAATATCAGAAAATAAAATAGCTGCATCTAAAGGAAAGCGTGCCAACGGCTGCATAGTAACTTCAGTCGCGAAGTCTGGGTTTTTGCATAACGATAGAAAATCACCCGCACGCGCACGAGTCTCATTATATTCAGAAAGATAACGCCCAGCCTGACGCATTAACCAAACAGGGGTGTATTCAACTGGCTGTCTAAGTAGCGCACGTAATAGGGTATCGTTTTTAGGTTTTGTCATTAAAAGGTCCATCAACTCATTGGAATTTATAAAAAATTAACACATAAAGCTTTAGGTACGAGGCAACAATAATTGCTCCATTTAGGCGAAGTCATTTTACTCTGATTTGAGGCGGTCCGTAGGGCGCATAGTTATTCTATGTAACCGGAGGACCAACGAAAGATCAGAGTAAAAGGGCGGCATAAATGGGTAAAGTATTATTGCCTCGTCCCTTATTGCAAAGTCAGAAAAGATATTGCCCCATCAATTCTTTATGTAACGCCTAGATCCTGCAAGCAATCATGCATATAGTGTGTAACAAATTGTTTCATAGAGTGAATTTTATTCTGCATGGAATACTTGTTGATATTCCTAAAGAATAAAGTTTGCTATATGGAACAATCTGTTGTGTAAAATGTGTATGATCACTTGCAGGATCTAGGTAACAGCCGATATTATCGGTGATCACGCGTATAATGTACAGGATGCGTTGCTTATTGTGCTTTGATACATAGCGTATTGTCGAATCCTCAGCATAACTCCCAGATTTAATTCAGTAACGACACCCCAATACTTTAAAAATCAAAGTACCGCTTCATTCTGTTGTCGTGCGTCTACAGATAAAATAAAATTCAGTCTAATTTTACAAAAATATAATATTTCATGAGAACAAATATATTAGTACTTGGTGCAGGAATTAGTGGACTTACAACCGCTATATGCCTAAAAGAAAGCGGATTTGACGTTGTAATTGTGGCAGAAAACTTTTCTCCAGAATTGGTAAGTAATGTAGCCGGAGCACTGTGGGAATGGCCACCAGCAGCCTGTGGAAAACATGGCACTCCACGTTCACTGGAACGTTCCAAAGTATGGTGCATGACTTCCTATGAAAAATTTAAAACATTACAAGCAGAATACGGCACTTCATCCACCGGCATTTATCTTAGAAACGTAACCTTTTATTTCCGCGAGATCATTGAAAATCTACCTATTGATCTTGAAAAAATGAATGAGTTAATGCAAAAAATTGATGGTTTTAAACGTGGCCTTGATATTATTCCAGCAAATATTGATCTTATTAGCCAAACAGAAATCAAAGATGCGTATCAACATATGGCACCCACCGTAGATACCGATGTTTACATGAACTGGCTACTGCACAAAGCGAAAACACTTGGCTGCAAAATTATCAAACAAAGAATTGACGGCAACTTAATCGAACAAGAACGAACATTACTCGAGCAATTTAATTGCTCTGCAATT
>JAJFJL010000213.1 GCA_021774055.1 Nitrosomonas sp.
TAAGGAACGCGCATGAAATAACTTGAGCAGCTAGCACAGGATTTATGCTCATATTCAAAGCGTGTAAACAGGCGCATAGCACGGCTATGTAACTGTTTACATAATGCAGAAGATGAACATAAAGACAAAGCTAGATGCTCAGGTTATTCCATGCACGTTCCTAAGTGAGATATTTCATAATTTCCAAGCTAGAGTTGGCATCGGCTGCATTTCATTTGCAAATCGGCGTTATACCTAGACCCTGTAAGTGATCATACACATTTTGCACAACAGATTGTTCCATATAGCAAACTTTATTCTTTAGGAATATCAATAAGTATTCCATGCAGAATAAAATTCACTCTATGAAACAATTTGTTACACACTATATGCATGATCACTTGCAGGATCTAGGTTATAATTGCTGTTTTAATGAATACAGATTAATTCCATGACCACAATAGTTTCAGCAAGACGTGGCACACAAGTTGCACTGGGTGGAGACGGCCAAGTGACGTTGGGTTCCATTGTTGCAAAATCTAGTGCCCGTAAAGTACGGCGACTTTATCACGAAAAAATTCTTGCAGGGTTTGCCGGAGGTACAGCGGATGCTTTTACTTTATTCGAACGTTTTGAAGGTAAGCTTGAAAAACATAACGGCCATCTAACTCGTTCAGCGGTTGAACTAGCAAAAGATTGGCGTACAGACCGTATTCTACGCAAACTGGAAGCCATGCTAGTAGTAGCAGATGCTGAAGCCACACTGATTATTTCAGGTGCTGGTGATGTTATCGAACCAGAATTTGGAATTGCTGCTATTGGCAGCGGAGGAGCCTATGCACAAGCGGCTGCCCGTGCATTATTAGAGAACACTGATTTTTCAGCTAAAGAAATCGTTACTAAATCACTCGCCATTGCTGGTGACATATGTATTTACACAAATAAAGATATGACCATTGAATCTATTGATTAAACCTACAATAAGAAGGTTCGAACTATCTAACTGTCAGCGATCTTGATAAGATCACCTCATCCTCACCCGTCAATTATTTAAAATTCAAAGTGTATACACAACTATGTCTAAAATGACTCCACAAGAAATTGTTCATGAACTGGACAAGCATATTATTGGGCAAGATAGCGCTAAGCGTGCTGTTGCTATCGCACTCAGAAATCGCTGGCGACGACAACAGGTTGCAGAACCTTTGCGCCAGGAAATTACACCTAAAAATATTCTTATGATTGGACCGACGGGTGTCGGCAAAACTGAGATAGCGCGCCGTTTAGCAAGACTTGCTGAGGCACCTTTTATTAAAGTTGAAGCAACTAAATTTACTGAAGTAGGTTATGTTGGGCGTGACGTTGATTCAATTATCCGCGACTTAACAGAAGCTGCAATTAAGCAATCGAATGAAAAAGCAACTAAAAAAATGCGCCCTCACGCTGAAGACCGCGCTGAAGACCGCATCTTAGACACGTTATTACCACCGGCAAGAGACGCTTATGGTGAGCCTGAACACGACGACGAAGCAGCAGCTGATGTTCACGGCAATACAACACGGCAGAAATTCCGTAAAAAATTACGTGAAGGTGATCTTGATGATAAAGAAATTGAAATTGATGTAGCTTCACCACGTGCTAGCATGGAAATCTTTGCCCCTCCCGGGATGGAAGATCTAACTTCTCAAATCCAAGGAATGTTTCAGAATGTATCCGGTGAAAAAAAGAAAACACGTAAATTAAAAATTCGTGAAGCAAAAAAAATGTTGATTGAAGAAGAGGCTTCTAAATTAATTGATGAAGAAGATTTAAAATTAAGTGCGATACAAAATGTTGAACAAAATGGTATTGTCTTTCTGGATGAAATAGACAAAATAACCAGTCGTTCAGAAAACTCTGGTGGAGATGTTTCGCGCCAAGGTGTACAACGTGATTTGCTACCGCTAGTCGAAGGAACCACAGTTTCTACCAAATTTGGCATGATTAAAACAGATCATATTTTATTTGTTGCCAGCGGTGCTTTTCATTTGACCAAACCTTCGGATTTAATACCAGAATTGCAAGGACGTTTTCCTATACGTGTAGAATTAGCAAGCCTGAGTGTCAGTGATTTTGAACAAATCCTAACTAATACCGACGCTTGCTTGACCCGTCAATATGAAGCTTTAATGAAAACCGAAGATATTACATTAGACTTTACTGACAATGCCATTAAACGACTGGCCGAAATCGCCTTCTCAGTGAATGAAAAAACTGAAAATATTGGTGCTAGAAGACTACACACTGTAATGGAAAAATTACTGGAAGAAATTTCATATGACGCATCAAAATACAGTGGAGAAACTGTCAAAATTGATGCAGATTTTGTTGATGCACGTCTTAAAGACTTATCACAAAGTGAAGACTTAGCACGCTATGTACTTTAATCCGAATAGTGCACATAACATCTCTCGTTTTTGTGTTGTAGTTCATAGGGGCACAGACACTTAGATCGGCCCCTACATTTAGTTTCTCGTCATTGTTTTAAACCATTGAACCATACACAGATGTGTTCGCCTTTAGATTAGTAGCCTGGATGAATCGCTGCGGAATCCGTGGTCAATTTATCCAGGTTACTCGCTCCTGGTATCACAACCCAAGATCCCACTTTGTTCCATCCAGGCTACTTGCTTACTTAGAAACGTGCATAAAACAAATTAGGCAACTAATCCGTAATTGCCCCCACACTTGCACTAGAAACCAATCTCGCATATTTTGCCAGTACCCCACGTGTATAACGAGGATCTTGTGGTTTCCAAGCAGCACGGCGACGTGACAACTCATCTTCTGAAATATTAAGCTGCAACAATCGCTTGTGTGCATCAATAGTAATGCTATCGCCTTCTTGCACTAGTGCAATAGTTCCACCTACAAAGGCCTCAGGTGCTACATGACCAACCACCATGCCATAGGTGCCGCCAGAAAAACGTCCATCAGTAATCAGGCCAACCGAATCACCCAAACCCTCGCCAATCAATGCTGAGGTTGGTGAAAGCATTTCTCGCATTCCTGGTCCACCTTTAGGACCTTCATAGCGAATCACTACCACATCACCAGGCTTAATTTTGCGTTCCAAAATTGCTGCCATACAGGTTTCTTCTGATTCAAATACTCGCGCAGGTCCGATAATTTGTGGATTTTTAACTCCGCTTATTTTGGCCACACAACCTTCTACTGCCAAATTTCCTTTCAGAATTGCTAAATGGCCTTGTGCATACATCGGGTTATCCCATTGACGAATTACATCTTGATCAGCACGAGGAATTTCTGGAACATCAGCTAATGTTTCGGCAACTGTTTGGCCGCTAATGGTTAAACAATCACCATGCAACAAGCCGTGTGCTAATAACATTTTCATCACCTGAGGAATTCCTCCAGCTTCGTGTAAATCAGCAGTAACATAACGCCCAGATGGTTTTAAATCACATATCACGGGTACTTTGCCACGAATCTCTTCAAAGTCATCAATAGTTAAATCTACATTAGCAGAATGCGTAATCGCTAATAAATGCAGCACCGCATTGGTTGAACCACCAACTGCCATAATTACCGCAATCGCATTCTCAATTGATTTACGCGTAATAATATCAAGCGGTAGAATTTGCTGTTTAACCGCATTGACCAGAACTTCTGCCGAACGGCTAGCACTTTCACCTTTCTCATCATCAATCGCCGACATAGTTGAAGAATTAGGCAGACTCATGCCCATTGCTTCAATCGCTGATGACATGGTATTCGCGGTGAACATACCACCACAAGAACCAGCACCTGGGCAAGCATTACGTTCTACCTGCAATAATTCTTCATCATCAATTTTATTGGCAGAATGTTGCCCAACCGCTTCAAATGCACTCACGATGGTTAAATCCTTCCCTTTATAGTGACCTGGTTTAATTGTGCCACCATACACAAAAATTGCCGGCAAGTTCATTCGTGCAATGGCAATCATGGCACCAGGCATATTTTTATCACAGCCACCAATAGCAATCACACCATCCATGCTTTCTGCTTGCACTGCAGTTTCAATTGAATCAGCAATTACCTCACGTGATACCAAAGAATATTTCATTCCTTCAGTGCCCATAGAAATACCATCCGACACAGTAATGGTGCCAAACATTTGCGGCATTGCGCCTGATTTTCTTAACGCAGTTTCAGCGTTAATCGCTAAATCATTTAGTCCCATGTTACAAGGTGTAATCGTAGAAAATCCATTAGCAACGCCAATAATTGGCTTGTTAAAATCATCATCGCTAAAACCCACCGCCCTCAACATGGCACGGTTAGGTGCACGCTTTGCACCTTGAGTAATGGCTTGACTACGTTTATTGTCCGGCATGATGTCTCCTGTAATTAAAAATGTGCATGGTAACGACGCTGTCCAACAGCGGTCTTGTATAATGCACATTTTACCGCAAATAAGGCCGTATCTTATGCTTGTTCATCCTCAGATTGATCCTGTCGCTATCTCACTAGGCCCCCTCTCTATCCACTGGTATGGACTGATGTATCTGATTGGATTCGCACTGTTTATTTTATTAGGCCGTTATCGTATTAAGCGCTCGCCAAGCTCACCGTTTAATAACGATATCTTGGATGATGCATTATTTTATGGCGTACTAGGCGTTATATTAGGTGGCCGCCTGGGTCATGTAGTGTTTTATCACTTTGGTTATTATTCACAGAACCCACTAGAAATTCTTGCAATATGGCAAGGTGGTATGTCTTTCCACGGCGGCTTTCTTGGGGTCCTTGTCGCCATGATCTTATTGGCACATAAACATAACTTACGTTGGCTAACAGTTACTGACTTCATCGTGCCATTAGTGCCACTAGGACTAGGCGCCGGTCGTATCGGTAATTTTATTAATGCAGAATTATGGGGACGACCAACTGATGTCTCATGGGGCATGATTTTCCCTTATGTCGACGCACTACCACGCCACCCTTCCCAGCTCTATCAGTTTGCTCTAGAAGGGTTAGCATTATTTATGCTGGTATGGATTTATTCAGCAAAACCACGACCAATGGGAGCCGTCACCGGATTGTTTATGGCTGGCTATGGCGTGTTTCGTTCAATCTCAGAATTTTACCGAGAACCGGAAGATGGTTTTATGGGCGTACTAACCTGGGGTGTAACTATGGGTCAATGGCTATCACTGCCGATGATTATATTTGGCGTGGGTATTATGGTTTGGGCCAGTCGCAAACCGGTTGAATTGGAAGTTAATCAGAAATCTTTGAAGAAACGTAAACGGTAACACCTACTTGATAATTGTTTTTTTATATACCTGAGTCCTTTGCAAGATTTTATATCAACTAAAACTGGGCTCAGTTATAGAATAACTATATTAAGAATACTCTAATAACATAACAGAGGTTATTTTCATGCTATATTTGACCAATTAAGGCAAATTTAAAGATTAAAATTAGTTAACTGACATGTTAGTAGAATTTACCGTAAAGAACTTTCGTTCTATTAAGAGCGAACAAACTCTAAGCTTAGCTAAATCTAGGAGTAAAGAATTAGCAGATAGTAATAGCTTCGATCCTAAAGTCCCTTCAAGCGTACCCTTACTTCGTTCCTCCGCTATTTATGGACCAAATGCGGCAGGCAAATCTAATCTAATCAAAGCATTAAAAACAATGCGTTCAATTGTATTAGAGTCTGCCACTAAAATTCAACAAGGCGATGAGCTTCCGGTTACACCATTTTTGTTTGATGAGAACAGTTCAAATGATGCAACAGAATTTGAGGTTATTTTTATTAATGATGGTGTTCGGTATCAATATGGCTTCGCTGCAATCAAAGAAGTTATTATGGAGGAATGGCTTCTCGCTTATCCAAAAGGACGCGCGCAAAAATGGTTCTCTCGTGTTTACAACCAAGAAGAAAAGTTATCCAGTTTTGAAATAGGAAACTTTCTTACCGGACAAAAAACAACTTGGCAGAATGCAACACGTAGTAATTCTTTATTCCTATCGACTGCTATTCAATTAAATAGCGAACAGTTAAAACCTGTTTATAACTGGTTTAAACAAAAATTAAAAATAACCGACAATGCTCGTGGTTGGACCCCAAGTTTTACTGCATCACTTTGTAATGAAGAGCCTACTAGAAAAAGAATCATTGATTTTTTAAAAACAGCAGATTTAAATATTCATGATATTAACGTTAAAAAAGAAAAATTTTATCTAAAATATATCCCTGATGAAATGCCTGTTGAGATGAAAGAAAAAATTATTAATAACCTTAAAGACAGCTTTAGTTTAGAAATCAAAACCATTCATAAAACAACTAATGACAAACTAGTTGAATTAGAATTTGATGAAGAATCAGATGGAACACAAAAACTTTTTTCTTTTGCTGGTCCTTGGATAGATACTTTGGAAAATGGATGTATCTTGGTAATTGATGAGCTTCATGATAATTTACATCCAAAATTAGTTAAATATCTTATTGAGTTATTCCATAACAGCAAAACCAATCCAAACAATGCTCAATTGATATTTACTACTCATGAAACATCAATTTTAAATCAAGATGTTTTTAGACGAGATCAAGTTTGGTTTTGTGATAAGGATGATGAGCAAGCGACTAAATTATATCCGCTAACTGATTTTAGTCCCCGTAAAGAAAGAGAAAATCTTGAATCAGGATACTTGTCTGGTCGCTATGGTGCGATACCTTTTGTAAACGACATTACTACACGGAAATAGTTAGGTGGGAACAGACAATCTACATCACAAACGTAAAGCAAAAAAAACAAAGGATCTAAAAAGAACGAAAGCTAAAATAGCACCTTACGATAATTAGTTCATGAACTGGTAGATTATTTACGTAATATAAAACCAACAATCTGCTAATCACAAAATCAAACCCCAAAAAACCAATTATGCCCAACAAATACGCCACATTTAAAAAAGACCAGTCCTTACTAAAGGATAGCCTGACTGATTTACAGTACCGTGTCACCCAGAAGAGTGGCACCGAGTCTCCATTTGATAATACCTATTGGGATCACAAAGAAGCAGGGCTTTATGTCGATATTGTTTCTGGAGAGCCACTGTTTGCTTCTATACATAAGTTTGATTCAGGAACCGGTTGGCCTAGTTTTTATCAGCCTGTTGATGAGGATTTTATCAATCTAAAAAGAGATTTTAAGATGGTCATTCCTCGAACAGAAGCACGTAGTAGGTATGCTGATAGTCATTTAGGGCATTTATTTAAAGATGGCCCTGAACCAACCGGTCTACGTTATTGTATTAATTCTGCAGCATTAAAATTTATTAAAAAAGATGATCTGCAAAGTATGGGGTATGGAGAATTTGCCGCATTGTTTGATTAATTGCTAAGGAATATGATGTCATCACAACCAGAAAATATAATTGCAGATAACCAACTACCCTCCTTAATGCATGCCATGGTGTGTGTGTTAGGTGTATTTGCAATGATTTCAGTTGGCTTATTTGTTTTTGATATTAGCTTGCACAGTATTATTTTTCTAGCATTGCTGTGGGTGGGGATTCAGGCGGGGCTACTTAGTTATACCTTTGTTGATATCCGTAGCATGATGAGTCGAGGGATTAGTCAAGCGCTACCAGCTATTTATATTTTTTTGTTAATTGGTATGGTGATTGCCAGTTTTATGCAAAGTGGCACTATTGCTAGTTTAATTTATTACGGGATGGATTTACTTAACCCAGCCATTTTTCTGGCTGTCGGTTTAATTTTATGTAGCTTTATGTCGGTTGCCACTGGAACTTCCTGGGGTACGGTTGGAACTATTGGAGTGGTATTAATCGGTATTGGTGAAACTATGGGTATTCCATTGCCGATTGTTGCAGGTATGATTATATCTGGTGCTACTTTTGGCGATAAGTTGTCACCAATATCAGATACCACCAATCTAGCGGCTATGAGTGCGGGGACTAATCTTTATCGCCATATTTATGCCATGTTGTATACCACCGTACCAACCTTTGTTATTGTTTTGGTGCTGTTTATCATTATTGGTATGCAATACGCAGATAATCCTTTACCTACTGATAATATTGATTTAGTTAGAGCAGCTTTGAGCAATGCCTATCAATTAAACCTGTTGATTACTTTGCTGCCGTTGTTATTAATGTTTGGTATGAGTATTAAACGCTATCCAGCCGAAATAAGTATGTCTTGCAGTATCTTATTAGCAATCTTGATTGCTATTTTTTATCAAGGACATCAGGCTGATGATGTATTAAATTCTTTATGGATTAATACTGCTGGTACAACAGGTATAGAAAGTATTGATGCTTTATTAGGGCGTGGTGGTATTTACAGTATGGCGTGGACCTTGCTATTGGCAATTATGGCGTTAGCCTTGGGTGGTATTTTGCATTATGCGGGCTTTCTGCAGGTACTGTTGATAAAAATCATCTCAGGGATTAAACGTATTAGCACATTAATTGCAGTTACTATTAGCTCTGGTTTTTTTGGTAACGTAGCAATGGGGGAAGCATACATTTCCATTATCCTTAATTGCCAGTTATTCAAAGAAGCATACCAACAGCGTAAATTAGATAAAGCAGTGTTATCTCGTTCGGTAGAAGAAGGTTCTACCTTAACTACCGGGCTGATCCCCTGGACAACAGCCGGTGCATTTTATGCGGCAACACTTGGGGTACCGACCTTAGAATATGCACCATATGCTTTATTGAATCTTCTTAATCCGTTTGTTTCAATTATTATGGCGATGCTCGGTATCGGTTTGTTACAACAGAAGACTGAAGCATACGAAACCAAGTAGGGTGCATTCTATGCACCACACATAGTGTATTTAACAATTGTAATACTTTTGGTGCGTGGAACGCATCTTACCTTTTGTCAGACGGGACCGAAGTCCCGCTGCCAAATAACATGCTGATCACCTTAAAATTTATAGCCACGATGCAGTGCAACAATACCCGCTGTTAAATTAAAAAACTCTACTTTCTCAAAGCATACTTCTTCCATTAATTCTTTTAGCGCTTCTTGAGAAGGATGAACACGTATAGACTCAGCCAAGTACTGATAACTTTCACTATCATCGGCTACAATCTTACCCATGGTAGGTAATAACTTAAGTGAGTAGGTATCATAGAGCGGTCTGAGTGGTCCCCAAACCTTAGAAAATTCCAGCACAATAACACACCCACCAGGGCGTATTACCCGTAACATTTCTTTAAGTGCAGCATCTTTATGGGTCATATTTCTAAGGCCAAAAGCAACACTAACGCAATCAAAATAATTTTCAGGAAAAGGCAGTTTCTCTGCATCACATTGTGCAGTTGGAATAACCTTGCCATCATTCAGCAATCTATCTCGACCAATGGTCAACATGGAATTATTGATATCTGTTAACCAAACTTCACCTTGATCACCAACTTGTTGTAAGAATAAGCTACTTAGATCTGCCGTGCCGCCAGCAATATCAAGCACTTTATCGCCAGCTCTAACACCACTGGTTTCTATTGCAAAACGTTTCCATAAACGATGTAGACCCATTGACATCAGATCATTCATTAAATTATAACGAGCAGCTACAGAGTCAAATACATCTGCTACTTTACGTGCTTTTTCTGTTTCAGAAACTGTGTTGAAGCCAAAATGGGTAGTTTTTGTCATGATGCTTTATATATAGTTGAAATTAAATATCTTGTTTATCCTAGTGCCTTGCACGCTAAATAATTAGGGAAATATGGGGAATGCAAAAATTGTCGAGAACAAGGCGAAGAAGCGCAGGCATATTGAGTATACGCCAAGTTTCTTTAACGCAGTTATCGGCAATTTTTGCCACAGATTTTCCTGGTTATTTAGCGTGCAAGGTACTAGGTATTACTCGCGACTTTTTCCTGCCTGTTCTAATTGTTGTAAGTAACGCTGCCACATTTTATCCTGTTGGAGGCCATAGTTATAGAGCAAATCCCAGGAATAAATTCCAGTATTGTGACTATCGCTAAAATTTAATTGAATTGCGTAGTTTCCTACTGGTTCAATTTGCTTTATATTGACATTCTTTTTGCCAACCTGAAGCACTGCTTGTTCTGGACTATGGCCACGCACTTCCGCTGATGGAGAATGAACCCGCAAAAATTCACAAGAAAATTGGAAGCATTTGCCATCAGAAAAGGAAATGTCCAGCATCTTAGATTTTTTATGAAATTTTATTTCTTTTGGTATCGGTGTATCTTTACTTAACCCTGCCATGAAGTCATATCTTATAAAAGAGAATACATAATGATAAACCAGTTACTGTTAAACACGCACTTAAAATAAACCAAGCTAGTAATGACAACTAACATATTAATCGTAGAAGATGAGCCTGCTATTCAAGAAATGATCACTTATAGCCTACAGAATGCAGGTTATAACGTGTTACAAGCAGATAAAGCTGAACAAGCACTTAGCATGATTAAAAACAAACTGCCAGATCTAATACTACTAGACTGGATGCTTCCAGGTATGAATGGCATTGAATTTGCCAAGATTCTAAGATCTGATCTACGGACTAAATTAATCCCTATCATCATGCTAACAGCGCGAGCTGAAGAAGCTGATAAAGTAAAAGGTTTAGAAGTTGGTGCAGATGATTATGTTACTAAACCATTTTCACCACGGGAATTAATTGCCAGAATTAAAGCAGTGTTACGCCGACGCTCTCCTGAATTATCTGGCGAAAAAATTGAAATCAATGGGTTATGTGTTGACCCAGCAATACATGCTGTTAGTGTTAATGGCCAAGAAATAGCACTTGGCCCCACAGAATATCGCTTATTACATTTTATGATGTCGCATGCAGATCGTGTCTACAGCCGTAGCCAATTACTCGACAAGGTCTGGGGCGATCATGTGTTTATAGAAGAACGGACAGTTGATGTGCATATTCGCAGGCTACGTAAGGTACTAAAAACTGTCGAGAAAGATCAATTACTACAAACTGTCAGAGGTGCTGGCTATCGCTTTTCATTGTCTAAAAGCAACTCTTGATTTGGCCATATTCTTCCTTGATTTCCGGACATCCTTCATATCTCTACTCTATAAATTTGATGTTTAAAAGAAGCACAAGTATGAGTGCATTCCATGCACCATTTATAGCGTTGGTGCGTAAAAATCACCCTACCTTAAATGTAAAACGGATGCCAATTTTCGTTAATACACTTAATATTCGCTTCAAATCATGAAAAAATATGACTCAAACCAGACTCCCCTAGCGACGGCCTCTATTCCCGAACAGCCTCTTGGTTTCTGGCAATATTTCTCTAGCATTATTTTGCTAACCTTAAGCGCAGTTGTGGTATGGGGAATATCAAGCGCAGTTCCCGCATTGATATTCTATAGCACTGGTTTACTGCTAATCGCAATCTATCATATTCGCCAGCTAGCCAGCTTAAATCGGTGGTTACAAACTTCAGAATTAGATATCTCCACCATACCAGATGGCTCTGGTGTATGGAGCGCTGCATTTGCTTCATTAGCTCTTTTTGTTAATCGTTACAGCCAAAGTCAACAACGCTTAAGTTCAGCATTAGAACGTATGCAACGGGCAACCGCAGCTATGCCCGATGGTGTTGTTATATTAGATGAAGTTAATCATATCGAATGGTGTAATGCCATGGCCGAACGGCATTTGGGCATCAGCCTTGAACTTAACAGTGGTCAGCAAATTACTAATCTAGTACGTCAATCACCTTTTGCTAATTATCTCTCGGCTAAAAAATATGGTAGCCCATTAGTCCTGCGCATACCTAATCATCATAAATTAATTATTTCCTTACAATTAGTCCCTTTTGGTTATCGCCAAAAATTATTGATTAGCCGTGACACAACACGGCTTGAAAGTATGGAAACTATGCGACGAGATTTTATTGCCAACATTTCACATGAGTTACGCACTCCGTTAACCGTCATTGGTGGTTTTCTTGAAACCTTATCTGAAGAAGATCAGATGGACCCAGACATGAACAAGCGTGCCCTAGCATTAATGTCAGACCAAGCGACCCGTATGCAACGTTTGATAGAAGATCTTT
>JAJFJL010000214.1 GCA_021774055.1 Nitrosomonas sp.
AGTTGCAAGTTTCCGGGTTCCACATTGGAGTATGTTGTCAATATTTCATTAAGATAAATACAGAATGACGGCGACTGCAAATGATAAGAAGATATGTTGATACTAACCTCAAGCTTTAAACCTTGTAGTGTCCACTCATCAAGTTGTTTAACTGCTTCATGAATAACCCAATTACCAACCATGACTTCTAATTCTGTATTTTCAATAACCGGCAAAAATGTTAAAGGCATAACCATGCCAGCATCAGTTGGTTGCCAGCGAATTAATGCTTCCATGCCAAAAACATTTCCAGTTTTCATATCTAGTTTTGGTTGGTAATACAGACAAAACTCATTATTTGACAACCCACGCCCTATTTCTTGTAGTTGGATATGTTTACGAATAGCTTGCTGATCTTTAGCTGCATTAAAGAAACGAAAAGTATTTTTGCCGGCTAATTTAGCTTGATACATTGCCTGGTCAGCATGTCGCAATAAAGTATCAATATCGGCATCATCTGATGGATATATCGTGGCGCCAACAGATGTGCCTATATTAATAGTTTTCTTATCAATCAGATAGGGTTGAGAAAGTGACTGAATTAGTCTGTCCAGCAGAGCTTCACACGGGTTATTTAAGTTAATGTCACCTAAAAGAATAGCAAATTCGTCCCCACCCAAACGTGCTACTGTATCTTCTTCCCGGATATTATCTTTAATACGTTCAGCGACTTTAATGAGTAACTGGTCGCCTATATTATGACCAAAACTATCATTAACCGGTTTGAAGTTATCTAAATCAAGAAAACAGACAGCAAGTGAAGATCTTTGGCGAGTGCTACGTGCAATCGCTTGAGTGAAGCGATCAACAAGCAATATTCGATTAGGTAGCTGAGTAAGCACATCATAATGTGCCATTAACTCCAAGTTTTTCTGCTGCTGTTTGGTCTGAGTAATATCAGTAAAGAAGCCAACAAAATTTGTAATCTTGCCATCTTTTCCTTTTAAAGAAGAAATCGTAAGTAATTCCGCATAAAGATTGCCATTCTTTCTACGGTTCCACATTTCACCTTTCCAGTAACCTTGTGTTTTAAGTGTTCGCCACATATCAGTATAGAACACCGAACTTTGTTTTCCAGAGTGAAGAATATTATGGCTTTTACCAATTACAGTTTCATAGTCATATCCCGTTAGTCTACAGAATGCTGGATTGACATCTACTATCAAGCCGTTACTATCTGTAATAGAGATGCCCTCGTGTGTCTCTCGAAATACTTGAGCGGCTAATTGCAGCTTTCCCTCAGCTGCAGCACGCTCCAAAACCAAGTTGTTAAATGCTTTTGCCATATCAGTAATTTCATCATCACCTGTTACAACAAGTAATTCACTTAACTGATTATTCTTCTGACTGCTTCGTATCGTTTCAGCAATATACCTTATCTCATGCACTAATCTTGAGCGTAATTTCAGACCTATAAAACCGGTTAATAATATGGTCACTATAGTAAACACAAGATAAATATGCAGTAAGTTTCTAGACTTATCTCGTATCTGCTGCCCCAGCACGGCTAGATCTGTTGCTATGAGGCTACTGGCTTTATAAATCAGATCTATCCGTTTAGTTGCTAATTTCCACCAGTACTCAGAATCTTGTGAGATCAAAACCTGACGCAAGTGCTTAATCGCGTTTAATGCAGGTAGGTCATCAACAATAACAACTTGATCAATTTCATTGATGCTGGCCTGCTCTGCTTTCATGACATTAATCTTCGCCAGATTATTTTGATATTGCTGGAGGGTGTTTAGAATAATATCGAGGGAATATTTTTCTTGAGTGCTTAGCCCATCTAAATTTTTGTAGGCGTCAATTTTATGGCGCACTGCATAAAATTTTTGTTGAACGTTATTATAATATTCACTATTTCCTCGCACCAGATAGTTCTTAAAATTGTGAATTAAGCCACCATAACCAATCAACTCTTGCAAACCATTTAAGGCGTCATTCCTAATCGCTTTATTAAAGATAGTTTCACGAGAATGTTCAACTTTTACTGTTACTGGATGAGACTGTATGTCACGTATGTATGTTTGATGCTTCGTTATAGCTGTATTAAAAAAACTTCTAAGCGCAGCTTGTTGTCCGGCCACATCACTGGTGACTGATCTAAATTGATTAGCATTTAATTGCTGGGTAGAAAATACGCCATGTAAAGCACCGCGCTCACGACCGGAAAACTCCATCAGCCATAATACGTTGAGGTAAGACAATGCCATTTTATGGTAATCTTCAGTGGTGCTGAATGTTTGCAAAAAACCAACTACATTTAATATTTCAGTAATCAGCGGACTATAATAATCATTGAAATGATCGTTATCAAATTGATCAATATCTATACGAATGCTAGCAAGCTTACCTAACTCAGTATTTATATAATTCAGTTTGTCATGCTCTTTTTCTGCCAGATAACCTGGGATATTGATAAAAAACTGATCCAACCGCTTGATCAACACATCAGTTTTCTGTCGTTGCGATCTTAATGTCTCCAGAGATGTTTGATCACGATTGGCAAATATTCCTGCACTAAGACCACGTTCTATTTGGAGTTGACGAACAACCGTAACAAACTGGTCTGCCATATGGGTGAAATGCAAAGCATTCTGCATATTGTTCAGTTGATGATATTTTTCTGATGCCGTACTGTAAGCAAAAAACAACAGTGTAATAACAGGCAACAATAAAAATATGCTCAGCTTAGTGCTGATACTGATTTGTTTGAATAACTCTATGATTTTTCTCCAGACACAACTACACACACCGGCATAGTTTCTGAGGATATGCGGCCTATTCTGCGCATAAAAGAACCAAAAACTAATATTTCTATAGCCATTATAAAATGAAGTGATTATATATCAAAACAAGTCTCTATGGCATTTCAGATGGCATTAACATGCAATATAAACAGTAAGTTAAAGCATAACCTTTAAAAAATAATCATGCGAATGCGAGATACTTCTTCTGAGCCACTAACAGCCTTACTTGGACTGCCTAATATAGCATTTAAATCTGCCCAATCATATGAGAATGGCGATTTTATTGTAAGGGTAAAAAAATACGCAGGAAGGAACTAAACGCCATAAATGTGGCCGTCATATTAGCAAACTTAGCTGCCAGCCAGGTGCAACAATAATACTTTAACACTTATCAATCTTTGGGTTCTTTGGGGCTTCAGGTTATTGAGAAACAGTTAATTCTATCAGTGTGTTCAGCGCCTTTCAACCTATGTTTTTATGCCAAAATAAGCTTAATACAGAAGACAGCATTTATAATTAATTGATTGATTTTATGAAGAAATTTTGATTATCCTTCCAAGTCTATATAGATGCGCTGGAATAAATGGGTGATATTTGTTAAGCCATAACAGCGACGTTTGATCACCTTTACCTTAGGGACAAGGAAATAATAAATCATCCATTTAGACTTGTCCTTTTACTCTGATTCTTTGTTGGTTCTACGGTTACATAGAACAACTATGCGCCCTACGAACCGCCTCAAATCAGAGCAAAATAACCTCGCCTAAATTGG
>JAJFJL010000215.1 GCA_021774055.1 Nitrosomonas sp.
GAAAAATAAGAACTTCAATGTAATTTAAATTCCATGCTTGTATTAGAGCTAATCTAGATACTAAATGACATCACGCCCAATTCACGCACAAATTAATATTTCTGCACTTAAACATAATTTATCAGTCGTACGCAGCTATACATCTGATACAAAAATCATGGTAATTGTAAAAGCTGATGCATACGGGCATGGTTTACTGCATATCGCTAGCGCATTAAAAAATGCTGATGGTTTTGCTATGCTAGAACTTGACGCAGCAATATGCTTACGTAACGCAGGCTATCAGCAGCCAATTTTGCTACTTGAAGGTTTTTTTTCTGTAGCAGAAATCAAATTATTCAAACAATACCAACTTAGTGCAGTTATCCACAACGAAGTACAATTAGAAATGCTAGCGCTATCTAAACAGCATGAAATTGATGTTTTTATAAAAATTAATACTGGCATGAACCGTTTAGGATTTACTCCTGAAAAGTTTCCATATGTACTACAGTCACTGGCAAGCAACTCTAATATTGGCAACATTTCATTAATGACACACTTTGCCAATGCTGATGACCCAGTAAAAAATGAAACTGTTCAAAAACAATGGCAATGTTTCAACACCACAACTTCAGGACTTAATCTACCTCGCTCACTAGCAAATTCTGCCGCGATCATACGCCACCCTAAAACCCATGCTGACTGGGTACGCCCAGGAATTATGCTCTACGGTGCCTCACCATTTACTGACAAGACAGCTGCAGAGCTTAACCTACACCCAGTAATGACGGTAACCAGTAGATTAATTGCCATACAAAATTTAACAGCTGGCGACAAAGTTGGTTATGGTGGTTTGTTTCAGGCCACACGTCCCATGCGAATAGGTATTGTTGCAGCTGGCTATGCGGATGGCTATCCACGTCATGCACTCACTAACACCCCAATATTAGTCAAGGATCAACTAACACGTACACTCGGACATGCATCTATGGATATGCTTGCGGTAGATTTAAGTACTGTTAAAAATGCCCAATTAGGTGATTCGGTAACACTTTGGGGGGAAGGGTTGCCCGTCAATGAAGTTGCCCGAGCGACTGCTACTATCAGTTACGAATTACTTTGCGCACTAGCCCCACGCGTAGAAAAAACATTACAAAATAGTCAACTTAATTCTAAATTATAGCCGTAATGTATAGACAAAGCAGACCTTGTCTATACATTTCTCACCTACTACCTAGATCCTGCAAGTAATCATGTATATAGTGTGTAACAAATTGTGCATGATCACTTACAGAACCTAGGTACTACTCAACCTTAGCTCTACCACGTAAATCCTGAACCAAAGCAGCAAACTCTTGTTGTAATACACGTTGCTGAATATTTTGCTTAACTTCTTCAAATGGTGGAATTTCCATATCCCGTAAATCTTGCAATTGAATAACATGCCAGCCAAAACTGGTATGAACTGGGGTTTCCGTAAGCTCACCTTTCTTCATCTCCTTTATCGCTTCAGCAAATGGGCGAACATAAGCCGCAGCAGGACTCCAATCTAATTCACCACCAGTATTTTTACTACCATCATCTAAAGACTTTTCACTAGCTATTTTTCCAAAGTCACCATTTTTCTTAAGACTAGCGATAATATCTCTGGCATCACTTTCCGCTTCTACCAAAATATGACGGATTTTATATTCTTTATCTCCCATCTGTAATTTCAGTATTTCATATTCCTTACGTAAAGTTTCATCACTAGCAGCGTTATTCTTTATGTAATCAACTTGAAAAGCCCTAACTAATACGTTTTGACGTGAAATGTCAATTTGCGTTAAAACCTCAGGGTCCAGGTCTAGCCCTCTCTTTTTAGCTTCCTGAGCAATTATTTCCTCAGTAATAAGATTTTCACGCATAGTTTTTCTCATTTCAGGACTATCTGGCTGACCTTGAGCAGCACCTGCTTTTATCATTAAATCCAAGCGTGATTGCGGAATAATTACACCATTTACTGTTGCCACCGGTGCGCTAGACTGAGCTTGTACTGCAGTTACAACAACCAAACTAAAAATACCAATTACCATTAATTGTAAAAATCTTATTAAACGCATCGCACTTCCTTTTTTAAAAAATTAGACAAAACAAAACATAAAAATTATACGATAGATACAAAATCAAATGATTACATAATTCCAAATAAGTTAGACTATGGCATTTTCTAATTTAACCTAAATCCTGCAAGCTATCCGTACATATATTGTGCAATAACTTACAAAATCTAGGTTTAACTAATCTACTTAATGTCATGGACGAACAATCAAGCCTGTTAGCACTTTTCACCAGTAGCTTTCTTGCTGCAACACTTCTACCAGGTGGTTCAGAAGCAGTATTAGCTGGCGTTTTACTAGCTTACCCAGAACTTCACTGGCCAGCACTACTACTTGCCACCGTTGGTAATACACTCGGTGGCATGAGCTCATATATTATTGGCCGTCTTTTACCTGACGAAAAAACACTGCTAAAAAAATCTGGTGGCAACCTGCGTGGCTTAGAATGGACCCGCCATCATGGGGCACCAATCCTATTGTTATCATGGGCGCCACTAGTGGGAGATCTATTGTGTATTGCAGCTGGCTGGCTCAAAATTAACTGGCTATTGGCCATGTTACTTATGGCCATCGGAAAATTTGCTCGTTACTGGATAATTGCCACGGCAATTAGTTGATAACAGATATACTTCGCACGGTCA
The DNA here is from genome assembly GCA_021774055.1 of Nitrosomonas sp. Lineage (GTDB taxonomy): Bacteria > Pseudomonadota > Gammaproteobacteria > Burkholderiales > Nitrosomonadaceae > Nitrosomonas. Next base: position 2,723 of record JAJFJL010000215.1, read on the forward strand.
TAGTTTTAGACCTAGATCATGTTGCACACAAAAACTTACGGTATCTAGGTCTAAAATTAGACGTTATGCAGTCAGCAACTTCTGTAGTTCTCCACTTTGATACATTTCAGTAACAATATCTGAACCACCAACAAACTCACCATTAATATAAAGTTGCGGAATTGTCGGCCAATTAGAAAATTCTTTTATTCCTTGACGAATTTCTGAGTCAGCCAACACATCAACAGAAAAAACATTTTCTACATCACAAGCATCAAGAATATTAACTGCATTTGCAGAAAAACCACATTGAGGCTGTGTAAGCGTACCTTTCATATACAACACGACCGGATGTGTGGTTACTTGCTCTTTAATTGTATCTTCTACACTCATTTTTAAACCTCTAAATAAAACATAATATTAATCAACTTATTACAACCTAGATCCTGTAAGTGATCATGCATATAGTACGCACGATTACTTGCAGGATCTAGGTGCAACTATTTAAACAATCTTTAGCTTAGGGACAAGGAAATAATAAATCATCCATTTAGACTTGTCCTTTTACTCTGATTCTTTGTTGGTTCTACGGTTACATAGAACAACTATGCGCCCTACGAACCGCCTCAAATCAGAGCAAAATAACCTCGCCTAAATTGG
>JAJFJL010000216.1 GCA_021774055.1 Nitrosomonas sp.
GGAATATCAATAAGTATTCCACGCAGAATAAAGTTCACTCTATGAAACAATTTGTTACATATTACATGCACGATCACTTGCAGGATCTAGGTGAAAAAATTACAACAATAGTGATGCATTTCAAAGTAGCTATCATTGCGAACAATTCCTACAAACTTCTGCCCCCCAAAAAAGGAGGGGGAAAGGAATTAGGACTTACTTATATCCTGCAAACAATGGCTGATCCATTGGCTGGTCAATTTTTCCTGCACACTATTTTGCTTCAAGCGGGTGGACAGGCCGCCGAAGTCAACTCTATCCAACGATTGATCTTGATCCATGCATGAGAAAACATAGGTAATTTCTCCAGTTTCTTCATCTTTATGCGGTTGTAGGCATTGACCACAAATTTCTTTCATCATGCATTGCATAGGAGAATTGATTGATCCAATAGCAAAATGACCAGCCTTTAAATATGGTTGCAGTTGATTGTGTCGTGCGGCTCCGACTGCGGCCATCATACGGTCTGAGCCGATGGCGATGATACGATCAGTTTCTGTCATTGATACTGGTTGTTCACCTAGCTCACCTGTGGCATAAGCCAACATAGCTTGTACAATGTTACCAACATACCTCATATCTCCTGGTCGAGAAGGTTCGAACCCTGGAGCTTCATCACAACACCATACTACGGTATCTGCTGCTGCTTCGATTTCTGCGACTTTATAACGATCAACAATCTTTTTGTAACCAGCAAAATATAACACTTTTGATCCCATAGCACGGGCTGCAGCACCAATTGAGAACAACACTGCATTGCCTAGTCCACCACCTACTAACACTACGGTTTCATTAGGCTCAATTTCGGTTGGGGTACCAGTTGGCCCCATTAACACTACTGGGTCACCTGGTTCTAATAACGCACATAAATCTACCGAACCACCCATTTCTAGGGCAACCAATGAAATCAATCCACGTGAAATATCTACAGAGGCACCAGTCAGCGCGACACCTTCCATTGCCAAGCGTGTATCTACTGCGATAGTTGCATGGATGGCATAGTTCTGGAAACGATAAAATTGACCAGGTTTAAATTGTTCAGCTGCCAGCGGCGCATGCACCACTACTTCAATAATATTAGGGGTTAATCTGCTGACTTGATGCACAGTCGCATTTAACTGGTTATTCATTTCTGTAAAAAATTGCTGACGTGATTTGTTAGATGCAGGTTCTGTGCGATTAAGTACCCGATTCACTATTGGATAGCCTTGCTTAGCACTAGACATAGCTTTAACTACATTGCCTGCATAAGAAGGATGAAGATCACCAAAGAAACTAATGAAACGCGGGTCTTTTCCAGCGTTGTATTGACTTAATAATACCATAGGTGTTTCTGGCTTAGGATTACCATATGCTGGCTCAACTGGCTTACCGTCTTCATCACAAGCAGCAAAATAACGACCGTTAAGTTTGAAAGTTTTTTCATCTTCCCTAGCTAATACTGTATTCGGTTGAGTACCAGCAGCTACTAATAATGCACGTGTTGGCAATTCAACTTCGCCAGTTTTTTGCCATTTTCCATCTTCATCTAGAGTTTGTACTTTAAACTGTACCGAGACCGCATGTTCCCATTGATCAATATTCACGTTAACCGGGGTAAGACCTTCGGCAAACCAGATCCCTTCCTCTAATGCTTTTTCAACTTCTTCATGATTTAAAGTATAAGACGGGCTATCAACTAATCGCTTACGATAAGCTAAGGTTGCACCACCCCAAGATTGCAATAATTCTACTATACGTGGGGCACGCCCTTCTTGTTGCGCCAGCTCACGTTCAGTACGAATAGTGCGCGCATGCAATAAAAACTCTGCGGCAATTTCACATTCCTCATCATCCCAAGCATTACAAACAACATCTTCACCTTTATCAGCAACCAGGATCTCATAACGTTGCAGAAACTTTTCAACTTGTACCGGGTAGTAAGCTAGCGCTTCGGTAGCAGTATCAATCGCAGTTAAACCACCACCAATCACTACCACCGGCAAGCGTAATTGCATGTTGGCAATTGAATCACTCTGCGCCGCACCAGTTAATTGCAGTGCCATTAGGAAATCAGAAGCCGTACGTACCCCACGCGCCAAACCATTAGGCAAACCAAGCATGGTAGGACGACCAGCACCAGCGGCCAAGGAAATATGATCAAAGCCTAAAGCAAAAGCATCATCAGCAGACAACGTGCCACCAAAACGTACGCCACCAAACAGTGCAAATTCTTCCCTGCGCTCTAGTAATAAGCGAATTAATTTAAGATAATTTTTATTCCAACGCACGGTAATGCCATATTCGGCTACTCCACCAAAACCGGCCGCCATACGTTTATCCAGATCTTCATCTAACTCGCTGGCATTATGAACAGCATCAAATGCTACCCGTTCACCCTGTCGCGTAACTCCTGAAAGATTAGCGGCTAATGGTTCGATTTTTAGACCATCAATACCGACAACGCTGTGCCCTTCATTCATCAAATGATGTGCCAAGGTATAACCTGACGGCCCCATTCCGACAACTAACACTTTTCGGCCAGTAGCAGGCTTGGGTACTGGACGATGCAAATTTAATGGGTTCCAACGGGTAAATAAACTATAAATTTCAAAACCCCAAGGTAATTCCAGCACATCTTTAAGAGTTCTGGTTTCAGCTTCAGGAATGTTAACTGGGTCTTGCTTCTGATAGATACAAGATTTCATGCAATCATTACAAATACGATGACCAGTGCCTGCACACATCGGGTTATCCAGAGTAATCATCGCTAAACTACCAATCGCAACCCCTTGTGATTTAAGTTTTTGAAACTCAGAAATACGTTCTTCCAGAGGACAACCAGTTAATAACGCACCAAGTTCACTATTTTTGAACGTTGGTACTGCATCTGGTACTTTTGATTTTTGAAATAAACCTTTTGAACAAGAATCTTTTTCTTGCTCATGGCACCAGATACAGTAGTTGGTCTCATCCAAGGCACCCACTAAGTCAGTCCCTTGATCTGTCAGAGCGAATCCTTCACGGTGCCGTAAATGTTCCAGCTGATGTACGGTATAGCCTGCTGAATCATCGGTTTGTAGCGACAATAAATTTGAAAAATTAAGTTTCGCAGGAGATTTAAATAAGATGCCATCGTGAGTGTGCGTCTGGCCTTCTGGGGTGCGTAGTGCCCAAGCTGCATAATGCAAGGCTAGTTTTAAATGTTCTTCATTATCAGCCTCATTTTCTAACCATAGTGCTACTTTCGTGGCAAAAACTAATTCTGAAAATGGCTCACCAAACACAGCTACCAGTTTTTGTTCTAGCGCCAAGCCATCAATTTGTTCTAGTTCAGGCGGTTTCACTTTACTTTTCGCCCGACGTTGCACAAATTGTCGTTTACAAAAATAAAGTGGTGCCAGTTCATGATGCTTAGCCGCCAAAGCACGAGCTTCTGCTTCTATATTAAACAACTTAGCAACAAAATCTTCCATCCACGACGCAACTTCAATTAATAAGGCAGATTCATCTTTAGGTTTAAAATCATTTGGATGGGCACGGGCATGAATTAATTGTGCATGTAACTCAGCATTGCCTTTTTGTAGAAAATCAAGGAATTCTTGGTCCAACTTGACCAAGCCGTCACGGTTATATAAATCTGCTAATGTAATACCAAATTCTGGTGTAAATGTAGGGTGAGACGATAATTCTGAGTTTGTCATAGTTGATTAGTTAATGTTTTATAAATGTTACAAATTTTGGGGGTAAAACAAGGAATTTTTATGGTACTTTGACCTTACAATAATCCAGACTAAATTTTTATGCCAAGACGACTAAGCATTTCAACAAAGCTAATACATTCAACTTGTTGTTCATCACAAATCAAAGGGATCTTATAATTACACTTCTTTCCTGGTAATTGTGGCTGTTTTTCTTCAAAGGTAACAACTATTTTGTCTTCTGATTTTGCATATGCAATTAAAGTAATGTCGTTTTGATTAGCGCCCTTTGGATTATTGTTTGTTTCATAATCTTTCTCTAGATTTAAAGAAATGCTGTTAGTTGCATCTGTAATTAAAGTCGCGGCAAACTGGTTATTCTCCATCCATACCCGTAATGGATATTTATCTTGTCGTTCATTCTTAGCTAATCTTTGATCACTTGGTGAAATTGGATCAATCTCATCAAAAACAGGTTTAATTAAAATGATATTGCTTCTATGCTTAGAAATTTGTTGCCATAAAGAAGGGAATACCTGGATTGGGTAAGCTGTATTCCACGAAGTGATGAAAATATTTGCATCTACACAATACCTGCCAGTCACAACTGCTTACCAAGTGCTAATATATGAGAAGTACGTTTTAAGTCCAATGCTTGACCAAGCTTATGTAAATCAATATCTTTATTATAATAGGACTGAAAAAGTGTTCTAGTATAAATATGCCCATATTGATCAAGTACTTCTTGTGGACGATCTCTGGTAGCTCCACTGGTTTTTTTTAGTTTATTTTGTGGTTTCCCATATTCTTCTTTTAATCGTTTTTCAAATTCTAAATAAGTCTTTTGATCAATTATATCTAATTGCCTTAACCGCACCAGACAGGCATAAGCGCTTACTTTAAACAACTTAGAAATTTGTTTAACTTCTGTAATATCATTAATGCTAGCCTTACTACCAAATTGTTTCTTAGGTATCAATACGTTACCAGCCAATTCATCGCACCATTTTTCTATTCGTTTATGATCGTGACCGTCCCAATCATCAATCGCACTTTCTCCACGCAACAAATGGGCTAACTCATGGAATAACGAGAATGACTGCGCTTTTCTACTATCTGAACCATTAATAATAATAATTGGCAAGACTGAATGATATATTGCCAGGCCACGAAATAGAGTTTTATCAATCTTTGACCAGCCTATGTATTTGCTAGTCACAAAAACAAAAATACCCTTATCTTCCAGTTTTTTTTTCCATTGAGGAAAATCAAAATGTTCTGATGTACCCAGCCATGACCGAACTTGCCTTGCTGTTATTTCAACTGCCGCATTTTTCTGTATCTTAGGTACGATAAATTTTGCTACAGATTCACTCATATCATTACGTAGTTCTAAAATCAAATTACGTAACTGCTCAACTTTAGTGGTTAATTTACGTACTTTATGGTCATTAAATGATTCTATATGATCATCTGAAAACTTACGAAAAGCAGTTGTTGTTTTATCAAATTGGTATTCCTCTGGCAAAGACTCAGCTATAAACACCCAACGAGGAACATTGTATAACTTAGCCAAAACACTAAGTTGATTAAACGTTGGTTTTTGTTCACCTACCTCAATGCCCTCAATTGCCGGAATCTTTTTTTCCACATCAGAAAAAGTCATGCCTATTTGCTCACGGCATTGACGAAGAATTCCTTGGTTAATGTTTTCAACTCGTGCAATCATTATTAACACCAATTATCATAAACAAGCTAATACAAACTAAAAGATGCAAATCACAAACTCTTATGTACACAAAAATATTAATTTTCAATTCTTCATATATTTTGGTGTAATGCCCTTCGGTTATTACACCCTACCTAGTATAAGAGTAAGCATTCAAATAGCTAACCATCCGACAAAACAATCATCCCAGCCGCAACTGTATTATTACTACTTTCATCAATTACAATAAAACTACCAGTAGCATGATTATGTTGATAATCATCACAAACCAAAGGTTGTTGGACTTTAATAGTAACTTTAGCAATATCATTCAATTGTAGCGTTTCTACGGTTTCATGCTCTAGGGTATTCACATCAACTCGATGATCAATCTTGCTAATCTTTGCTTTGACAACTTTAGTAGTTTGTTTAATTAAATATTTACGTTTTGGATCAAGCGGATGTTCTGACATCCAACACAACATGGCATTAAATTCAGTAGTGACATGAGGAAGATCACCAGTTTTTACCAACATATCACCACGTGAAATATCTAAATGATCTTCAATAGTTAGGGTCGCAGCCTGAGGTGCGGTGGCTTGATCTGTTACAGCTTCATGAAATAATACTTCTTTAATGCGTGAAGTTAATCCTGATGGTAATAAAGTTACTGCATCCCCAACACGAATTGAACCTGACTCTACACGTCCCATATAACCTCTGAAGTCATGCAATTCTTCAGTCTGTGGTCGGCATACCCATTGCACAGGGAAACGGAAGTCTTCTAAATTAACATCGTGATCAATAACTATATTTTCTAACAAACCCATCAAAGTTACACCTTGATACCAAGGCAACTGATCACCACGCTCTACCACCATATCCCCTTTTAAGGCAGACATTGGAATATATTCAATACTATTAAAGTTAAATTCAGCTGCAAAACTAGCAAAATCTTTACAAATTTCCTTAAATGTATCCTCAGAATAATCCACCAGATCCATTTTGTTCACAGCCACCACCAGATGTGGAATACCAACTAAACTGGCCAAATAAGTATGGCGGCGGGATTGGGTTAACACACCTTTGCGCGCATCAATCAAAACAATTGCTAAATTAGCGGTTGATGCCCCAGTTACCATATTGCGAGTATATTGCTCATGACCAGGGGTATCAGCAATAATAAATTTACGCTTAGGAGTAGCAAAATAACGATAAGCAACATCAATAGTGATACCTTGTTCACGTTCAGCTTGCAAGCCATCAGTCAATAATGATAAATCAACCCCTTCCATACCACGTTTTTGTGTGGTTTTAGTGATGGAGCTTAACTGGTCTTCAAAAATAGATTTTGAATCATGCAACAAACGTCCGATCAAGGTACTTTTGCCATCATCTACGCTACCTGCTGTAATAAAACGTAACAATTCAGCTTGTTCTAGCGAAATTTTTTCATTTGCCGACATTTGTAAACCTTTTGCAATATGTAGATTTGAATATTTGGATAAAACAGGATTGTCTTTTCATTTAGAAGTAACCTTCTTTCTTACGCAACTCCATTGAAGCATCAGAAGTCTGGTCATCCATGCGGGTTGCACCACGTTCAGTAATACGTGTCACCGCAGTTTCAGCGACAATCTCATCAATAGTCGTCGCCGTAGATGCCACCGGACAGGTGCAACTCATGTCGCCCACAGTGCGGAAACGTACCATTACCTGTTCAGTTTTTTCTCCGTCTTTGGGTTGTACTAAGCGTGAAATTGGCAATAACCCTGCATCACGACGAATTACTTCACGCATATGCGCAAAATAAATATGCGGCACTTCTAATTTCTCACGATCAATATATTCCCAAACATCTAATTCAGTCCAATTACTAATTGGAAACACACGAATATTTTCACCCTGATGGGTGCGAGTATTGTAAATATCCCATAATTCTGGACGTTGATTTTTTGGATCCCATTGGCCAAATTCATCACGAAAAGAAAATATACGTTCTTTAGCACGAGCTTTTTCTTCATCACGCCGTGCGCCACCAATACAGGCATCAAATTCAAATTCTTCAATAGCATCTAATAAAGTTACAGACTGAAAAGAATTGCGACTTTGATTTTCTGAGCGTAAAACAACTCTACCTTTTTTAATAGAATCTTCCATGCTACGTACAATCAAACGCTCACCAAGTTCTTTTGCGCGGCGATCACGAAATTCAATTACCTCAGGAAAATTATGCTCGGTATCAATATGCATCAATGGAAATGGAAAACGCCCCGGTCGGAACGCTTTTTCTGCTAACCGCAGTAATACAATAGAATCTTTACCACCAGAAAACAACAAAACTGGATTAGCACATTCAGCCGCAAGTTCACGCATGATGTGAATACCTTCGCTTTCCAATGCGTCCAAATGGGTAAAGGAATGGTTGCTCATTTTATTTCTCTCAAATTCTAAAATTTAAATAATTAGGGACTTACTTTATCGGGATAACTTTACCCACATGTAAACCACATTCTTTGCCATCAGCTGATTCCCACCACCAGCGTCCAGCACGCTCATCCTCACCAGGAGTAACTGCACGAGAACAAGGCGCACAACCAATACTAGGATAAAATTGATCATGTAGTTTGTTATAAGGCACATCATGTTGTTTGATATATTGCCATACATCTTTATGGCTCCATTCAAGTAACGGATTAAGCTTTTGCATACGATTATTAATATCATAAGCTGATATTTCTAAGCCTGCTCGGGTAACCGCTTGTTCATGACGCATACCAGTAACCCAGCCATGTTTACCATGTAAGGCACGACGCAAAGGTTCAACCTTACGTACATGACAACAACTTTTACGTAGTGCTATGCTGTCATAAAAACCATTTACCCCATTTTCAGCAACATATGATTCAACTTGTTTAACATTTGGGAAATAAACACGTAATGGAGTGCTATAACGTGTACGTAGGGTTTGCATCAAATCATAAGTTTCTTGTGGCAAACGTCCGGTATCTAGACTAAACATCCAAATATCCAGTTGGTGTCGGTCAATAATATCAGTCAACACCATATCTTCTGCACCTAAACTGTTAGCAAACGCAAGCGGCGCGAATTCTTGTGCTGCATTCGTCAGAAGATCAACAACTTGCTCAACTTTTTGCTGTAGCTCATTCATTTGTTATGCCTTAGATGAAGCTTCTGTACGCGCTACGCGGCGGAATAAGGGGGATTTTTGATCCACTGAAATTTGGTAACCTTCTGAGAAAACTGTCAGCCCCTTTAAAACATCTTCTAAATCACGATCTGGACGGGGAGCAAAAGCATCAAAACCAACCCGTTGCATATAAAATACTTGGTCGCGCAATACTTCACCAATGGCGCGTAATTCACCACGATAAGCTAAGCGTTCACGTAAGTTATAAGCAATCGACTGACCACGACCATCAGTAAATTTTGGGAAATCAACTGCAATTACAGAAAATTTAGTAATATCATCTTTTAATGCTTCCGGACGTTCATCACTAGCAAACCATACCCCAATATCGTCTCGATTCTGCAATATTTGCTTTTGTGACAGCCATACTTTTAATGGCACAATCGTCTTAACTGCCGCAACCGTAACACTCTCTGGCGTTTCATCTTCCGCTAAACGTAAAACCACCCAATCATCATTAACAATCGCTTTATTTTTAATAATCATCATTACTAAAACCTTGGAGAATAAAAAGGAACCGAGTATTGCACCGGCTTAAACGAGCGAGTATCAATATCTTCTTCTACCTCAAATGCAATTTTAGTCGCATAAACATATTCTTTAAATGGTTTATGCCCAATCCTCCGCACGGTATCAATAAAACGTTCCTCTTCAATACGTTCCCGCAAATAAACTTGCAACAAACGATCAATAACTTCAGGAACCTGTTCAAACTTAAAAGATGGCCCGATAATTTTACCGATTGAACTATTATGACCTTTTGCACCACCTAGAGATATTTGATACCACTCATCATGGTTTTTCTTTTCAACTCCAGTAATGCCAATATTTCCTACATGATTATGCCCACAAGCATTCATACAGCCAGAAATATTAAGTTCAATCTCACCAATATCATGCTGAAAATCAATATTATCAAAACGTTCAGCAATTAATTTAGCTAATGGAATCGAACGCGCATTGGCTAGAGTACAAAATTCTGCTCCTGGGCAGCTAATCATATCAGTCAACAAACCAATATTTGGTGTAGCTAATCCCTGTGCCGTCGCCGCCTGCCAAAGATCAATTAAATCAGATTGTTTAACATCAGCTAACACTAAATTTTGCTTATGTGTAATACGTAACTCAGCAAAACTATATTTATCGGCCAAATCAGCAGCAAAATCTAATTGCTCAGCACTAGCATCACCTGGGGCAACTTCAGTTTTTTTCAATGACAACACCACAATGGCATAGCCAGAAACTCGATGTGGCTTAACATTGCGTTGCAGCCAATTAGCAAAATCTTTATTTTCAGCTTTAAACTTAGTTAGTTCTGCATTATCTGAAGTTATTTCCTCATATGCTGGTGGCGCAAAATAATGTGCTACTCGCTCAAGCTCTTCATTGGTTATGGTACCTGGGCCATCTTTTGCATAAAGCCATTCTTCCTCAACCTGACGTTTAAATTCGGCAATACCTAAAGCTTTTACCAAGATTTTAATCCGTGCCTTGTACATGTTATCGCGCCGACCATACTGATTATAAATCCGTAAAATAGCCTCAATATAGGTCATCACATGCTGCCACGGCAGGAACTCACAAATCACACTACCAACAATCGGAGTACGCCCCAAACCACCACCGACTAAAACTTTAAATCCTATTTCACCTTGGGCGTTTTTAATTACCGACAAACCAATATCATGGGCTTCAATTGCCGCTCTATCTTCTTTACCACCACTAATAGCAATTTTAAATTTACGTGGTAATCCAGCAAATTCCGGATGAAAAGTACTCCATTGACGCAAGATTTCAGCATACGGACGTGGGTCAACTACTTCATCAGCGGCAACTCCGGCATATTCATCGGAAGTAATATTACGCACACAATTACCTGAGGTCTGAATAGCATGCATTTCAACTGAAGCTAAATCAGCTAGGATAGCTGGGGTATCTTCTAATTTGAGCCAGTTAAATTGCATATTTTGCCGCGTAGTAAAATGACCATAATCACGGTCATATTTGCGCGCGATGTGGGCAAACATACGTGTTTGCTTAGCAGATAACAAGCCATACGGCACCGCAATACGCAACATATAAGCATGAACCTGCATATATAAGCCATTTTGTAAGCGTAGCGGACGAAATTCATCTTCGGCCAATTCATCTGCTAAACGTCGCCGCACCTGGTCGCTGTACTGTGCTACCCGTTCATTAACAATTTGTTGATCATACTGATCGTAACGATACATATTTAAATTCCTCAGAAACCCTAGTCAATAACCTTGTTCCCATGCTCCTGCGTGGGAACGAGAATACTAGTACCTTGTACAAAACGTTGCAGAATTAATCTTCAGAATAACGTTTGGATGGTGCTAGTAATAGCGCAGCTTCAAGCGGAAACTTGGCTCCGAATTGCATAATATGTTCCACATCTGAATCTTCATCATGTTGCAAAGCAGCGCCAATATAGGCGTGCTCACCAGTTACCCCGGTTACGATACCAATACGTCCACCACAACCATTGAACCAAGTAACCTGTTTTGGTTTATTTTCTTTATTTTTACTCATAATTAATTTCTACTACCCTGTTAATTTATTATCTAAATCATGTAAATCTATTTACAGAATCTAGGTATTACATCATTAGCTTAATACCGATAACAATCAGAATTGCGGATAAAATTGGCCGTAATATATGATCTGGTATCTTACCGCCAACATGACTACCTAGATAAATACCTGGTAATGACCCTATCAACAAACTACCTAGCAAACCATAATCAACAGTACCCATATAGGCATGTCCCATACCGGCGATCAGTGTTAACGGTACTGCATGCGCAATATCACTACCGACTAGTGTCACAGCAGGAACCCGTGGGTATAAAACCAGCAATATAACCATCCCTAATGCACCTGCACCAACCGAGGTAATCGTCACCAACACACCCAACACCACACCAGTTACTACAGTCAACGTTACAATATTACGATCGCGCCATTTTACCAAAAAGCCAAAGTGTGAATGACCTAAACGTGATAATCGTTTAAGAAATAGCAAAGATAAAGCTGTTAGGATCAATGCCACACCCAACATATTGGTGATTAAATCAGAATAAAGTTGATCTTCAACCCTGATTGCATTTAGTACCATTACTGTAATCAAAGCTGCAGGTAAGCTACCCATTGCCAATAACTTCACCAACGGCCAATCAACAGTACCACGGCGACCATGCACCCAGACACCGCCCATTTTAGTCAACGAGGCATACAGCAAATCAGTACCGACTGCAGTTGCAGGTGAAATACCAAAAAGTAGAATCAATAACGGTGTCATCAACGAACCACCCCCCACACCGGTAACGCCGACAATAAAACCGATTATCAGACCCGATACGGTATATCCCAATTCCATGTATTGATACCACTTAGCTTATTTTTGAAAGGCGGCATGATAACAGCACAACCATATACCACAAAATAATATTATGTTAGATTGTTATAATTAAAAGTTATAAATAGGTATATATTCCTCGTTCCCATGCTCCTGCGCGGGAATGCATATCTAAGCCTAACCAACTGATAAACCCAGGCAGTTTACCTTGACATACAAAACAATAACTTGCACGTTCCTAAGTGATACTGGAAACTTTGAATGCGTTCCCACGCTGGAGCATCACTGCCATTAAGGATCGAGAAGAGAATAACCTGCGAAACTAACGCAGGATTTGTGTTCATATTCAAGGCATGTAAATAGGCGCATAGCACGGCTATGTAACTGTTTACATAACGCAGAAGATGAGTGTAAATGCAAAGTGAGTTTCGCA
>JAJFJL010000217.1 GCA_021774055.1 Nitrosomonas sp.
TCGAGCAATTGATGCGACGGGACTTTCACCCGCAAGATTAAGGCCTTGTCGGCCGCTACCCTGACCCCATTGATTTGGTTTGACCCCATTGATTTGGTTAGAAAGTGTTATTCAATCGAGTCTGACCCCATTGATTTGACCCATTGATTTGAAAAATAAGTGACCCCATTGATTTGAAAAATAAGTGTCATGGCGTAACCTATATTTGATAGTGGATTTGTAAAATATTGAGGTTCTCGTTCAGGCACTACTTAAAAATTTAAAAGTATATTAATTAATAGGATGTGGTTTATCTGGTCTGAGCGAGGGCTTTGTGGTCTGTTAATAAATTGATTCAGATAGCCAATCTCCATTGCTGTAGTTTTACTGAGACTATACCCTATGCCTGCAAATGCCCAGTTCTGATTAAAACCTCTTTGGACACCAGCACCTGTTGCATTCTGCAGATTGACATATATTTCGTTCCAAAACACGAAACTAAAACTAGGTGACACAAAGGGTGCTGGCACTGACAATCTTAATTTTTGTCGATAACGGTGGGAAACATCAGTACTACCGGGAATATCAAAGAATCTTTGTTCAAGGCGAGTACGACTGCTTACTACACCAATTGAATATGTATCTTTCAATAACAGTTGTTGCCACAATCTGTGTTCGTTAAATGGGCTGTTAAGAGCGAGTGGACGACTAGTTGGAAGCCAATCATAACCGATCCAGATAGTAGTTTTTTCGTTAACGCCATAGCCTATTCCTGGACGTATAAGTCCTTGAGTAAATCGTGAAGTATCATTACCAAAACGCCCTTGTGATGACAGCATGTATTTGAAGTTTTTTAGCATTGGGTTAGTTGCAGGTAAATCACCGAAAATAGTTATACCTGCCCAAGTATGGGAATCTTCTGTTACTTTCTCAGCAGTAACTGTCCTAGAAATAATCAAGCTGAGCAAGGTTAATATTATAAGGACATTTAATTTTCTAAACATTTTAATCTTTAACGTTAGGATTTATATTGTTACCTAGATCCTGCAAGTGATCTGGCACATAGTGTGTAACAAATTGTTTCGTAGAGTAGATTTCATTCTGCATGGAATGCTTGTTGATATTCATAAAGAATCAAGTTTGCTATATGGAGCAATCTGTTGTACAAAATGTGTATGATCACCTGCAGAATCTAGGTGTTACGTAGCATGTGCAATAAGGTACGAAGAAATAATAGGTTGCCCAGTTTAGGCGAAATCATTTAACCAATAGCGATTAGAACCAATAGGGTCAGACTCGATCGATTTGTATCAAAATACAGATTAAATTAGCGTGATGAAGAATCGACAAGTAACCCGAAAAAATTAAAAAACAGATTATCAATCAAGTTTGACCGTTCGCAGTAACAGCATTAAATAAAAACTGGGGCCAGGTCGTGAAATGATAATCATTGCAATTTGCATGTGCGTAAAGGGTGCGCGTCTTGTAATGCAATAAAAAAGATAGCAGGTCTTGCTATTCAATACCAGTCTTTTGAATCTTTTTAGAAAGCAAGTTGTAACAGAAATAGTATGTCGAACTAATTGTAAGCAACTATTATTTAATACATCCTAACTACGTTTCATAATCACTGATAGATGACATAGTTATGCAAAATCCAACCATCTACATGAATCCTATCAGGATCATGGTGTGTCCAATGAATTACGCCACCTTCATTATTCCATTCATATTCACCAAAAAACTCAACATGATCACCTAAAGATAAATCATTAATTCTTGGGGCCAAATCTATATTGTGAGAAACAAGTAAAGTTTGGTTTGAATTCAACTCAATAATAAATCTCTGATGACGGCTGCCACTAAGATCATCAGATAGCATAGATATAACAATGCCGTTTCCATAAACTTGCACATTGCTAAGATTATCTGCAAATAAGCTAGCTAATAATGCATCACTATCTGGTTCTAATTCAACAAAATCTGAAATTATCCCTGCTTTTAATAACCCCTTAAAAACATCACCATAAACATAGACTTCTTCGCCTCTCGTTCCAATATAGATGTCAGTGTCAGGATAGTATCGCACTAAATAATCATCTAAACCTGTAGTGGTCATTTCAGCAGGGCTAAAATATTCTGGAAAAGACTCTTCAGCAAAATTAAATAACTTATCGCTATTAACTAAAAAATTGCCAGCAAATGATATTGCAGGGAATAGCACTAAAAACAATGAAGTAAATTTCATCATAGGAATACCTTAGAAGTTCTAGGGACACAATACTTAATTAATTTCTGATTGGGTAAATCTACCTTTCTTTCAGCAATTAAATATTGTGTCCCCAGAACTTAACGCATAAACATTTCTGATTCGCCACCAACACTTATACCCCACCCCATTTGCTGAGCAGCAAATAATGACTGTTCACTACTTGAAAGTAAAGTGAATGCAAGGATATTGTGAGTCTGGCATGGATTACGGTTTATGCACCTTTATATAAAACTACCCTACTAACAAGGAATCAGGCTAATAGTGCCGCTTTGATGAACCGAACTTGGAAAAGTTTCATCTTCAAAAATTTCAAGGGTTAATGCATTCCAGGTGCCATTCAATGTCGAGCTATTCAATTTTGCTGCAAATGTTTCTGCAAATACCTCCATGCCTTCTTCGTAGTCAGCACTGTTTAACGTGAACTTAATACGGTCGCCAATGTAAACGGCATTTCCATGTGTTGCTGAAATGCCATTTGGGCCATAATCAATTGATCCATAGAGTGCAACATGTCCGCCCTCTTTCTCATATATACCGAGTTTATAGTTCCAGTAGGGTTCTCCTGATTCACTAAATACCTGCCAGCAGAATTCACCATGATATTTTTCTGCAAATGAATTGGTCGTAGTTAAAAACATAACTAAGCCGGCTATTAGTAATAGAAATAATTGCTTCATAATTTTACCTTCCTGTAAGTAAATAGATACGTAAATTCTATTAAAACAATTACAACCTGAATGAAGACTGAATGGTGTTATGTACGAAATATTAATTTATGCGCAAATTGACACCTAATCTTAGGCTCTGTTGACATTTCAACGCAAGCACATAAGAGCGGAGGCAAAGCGCAAGAATTTCATATAATTTTTAGACCACTTATCAAATCGTGAGAAGACACGACGAAATTGTTTGATTTTCCCAATAAAACATTTAATTAGGTGACGTTCTTTGTAAATATGTTTATCGTATTCACGAGGCTCTTTGCGATTAGCTTTTGGTGGGATTACAGCGAGTTCTGGGGACACAATACTTAATTAATTTCTAATTGGACAAATTCACCTTTCTTTCTGCAATTAAATATTGTGTCCCCAGAACTCCCGCCAGAACTCCGGAACTCATGGTTGATTCAAGTAAATGACAAATTATTATTGTTGTTTTAAAACGTCATCTTTCTATAAATCTTCGAGTTTTGGGAGACGGTTAAAATCATCAATAATTCGAATAGAATTGGGTGGAGTATCAGACCATTGCCACAAAACTAAATTGTGGCTTCGTTCTGTACAACCAGGGGCGAAGCTTCGACATTTAATACCAGAAACGCCTAAAGACTGTAGTTGCTTGGCTAGTTCCCATGTTGGAGGGTATTGTTTTAGTGTAGCCAAGTCTTCCCAAGAACAAGCTAATTCAGCAGGGGTAAAACCAAGTAAACTTAACGTGCAGGGATCATTCAAATCGACAATATTGGTACAGTCAACTTCATATGCAACTATAGTCATTGGTTGCGCTTTATATGGAAAACCTTGCTGCGCTTCCATCCACGCTGTTGTTAGGTCTAGCGAAGTATATAAGGCTGAGGTTTCTGGTAGATTGAAGCGGCCACCATATCTTTTGGCTCCTTTTCCTGATAGTGGATCAAATGCCCACATAGGGTGATGGGATCTATAGACAGTACCGATAAATCGAAATACAGGTATAGTCAAGCGTAGCCGCCGTCAGCAATACGAGAAAGGTAGTCCTTAACTGCTTTCGCTCGCCCTTCCTTAACTAAATCTTCGGCTGTTTTATCACCAAAAGAATGTAGCGGCTGAGAACGAAACCAAGCAAAAGCTTGCCCTACACTACCTGACCATTGAGAAACACGATTAATAATTTCCACTGTATCTCGTAACCTAGCTTGTGTTGCTTTGCTTTTGAGTCTTACCACTTTAGAAACAGAATCTTTAGATAATCCTGTAACTTCAGCAAGATCACTTTTAGTGATATGTAATTCTTTAGCTAGTGCACTTGATGCAACTAGCCCATCACTGCCAATAACTGTGTGTAAAAAATTAACATTCATCATTGCTGCCTCTTTTTATGTACATATTTAAGGTGATTATAGTAGGCTTTATTAGTACTTGCAATGTTATAAATAAAAATAAGAAAAATAAATAA
>JAJFJL010000218.1 GCA_021774055.1 Nitrosomonas sp.
CGATATACTCTACCCACAGATACTTGCCGTCATTGTCGTTGTCATCGTCATCGTCATCGTCCTTGTCATCGTCCTTGTCATCGTCCTTGTCATCGTCCTTGTCATCGTCCTTGTCATCGTCCTTGTCATCGTCCTTGTCATCGTCCTTGTCATCGTCAGTAAAACTACAACTGCCTAAACTATCATTATCGTCATCTTTGTCATCATCTTTGTCGTCATCTGCGCCGCTACTTTCGAAGTCATCTTTGTCGTCATCTTTGTCGTCATCTTTGTCATCTTCGCAAGCAATTGGGTGCAGCATTAAAATACATGCCCAATCCTCTATCTTATCACTTGAACCAGAACCGCTAACAATCGGTGCAATAACCACTCTGCGAAAATCAATTCCGAATATTTGATGACCTTCTCTAGGTAAAGGATTAGAACCACCTTTAGGATTTAGCTTACTTCTAAGATTATCGTCATCGCTCTGATACGGATCATACCCAGTCGACTTATCAGTATAATCCCTACGAAATTTATCATGTACTACGGTTAGCAGATCAGAATCACCTCTTTCAGGAATACCATCAATACCAGGATAATAGGTATATCCTGTACGATCTGGTTGTCCCTTACCTGATTTAGCTTTCTCATCACCTACTTCAGGCCTATCTCCTTCTTCTGCATAAATTCCAAATCGAATATTCCAGGCATTAACAAAGTCATTATTAAAATCAACATCTTCCACAGCAGGACTATTAGCAGAAACTCTAACCGCATTCTGGCAGTTACCTTTCAATATATCAACAAGCTCCGCTGAACCACCGCCAGGAGGTGTAATATCAATCCAACTTAGATCACCACCAGCAGCTGGATTAACAAGACCTTGTATCCATTGTCCTCGCTCAATACCATCAACAGCATCCTCTGAAATAGCCAGCGGTAAAATAGAACGACAAGAAGAAAAATTTTGTGCCCCTGGTTTCAAAGTAGCCACAGCAGTTGCAGATACAGACTTATCACCTACCCCCAAAACATGCATAAACCAATTAGCAATACCTGAACGCTCAGTGGTACAACGTGCGTATCTCATACTCAAAACATTACCAGCACCACCCTCCGAATAAGGACCTGCTAACATATCACTGAATGTCACTTTATCTTGCGCAATAACAACTGCGTCACCCTGAAAAATAGCAGTATGCCTTGTCCCTGCAGCTATACCAGCGTCTCTTGCAAGGACTAATTGATTTCCATTTATACCAGTTAACTCACGCGCAGCCGCCAAAGCACAACTGTCAACACCATTTTGCAGCTCTGTTTTAATTACAAAAAGCTTACCTGTATCCAAAGCCAGACCCGCAAAACCAACTAACATAACCATTGAAATAGCAACCATAACAGCCACCACACCACGATTCTTACGTATCACAATAATATTTCTACACTTCTCATTGTTGACACACAGATTATTATCAAAATGATTCATGAGACACCCTCAATAGAAAATATACGGAAACGGAACTCTTCTATTACAAACAAAGCATACACACAGAAGAATACAAAATTAAGTAACAAGAAAAACAGACATCCTTCATTTAACTATCTACACCTTGCCCACGAAAAGAACAAAGAAGATAAAAGATAAAAGATAAAAGATAAAATCGGCAATATGTAGATTGAGTATAGCGAGTAGCGAAACACAATATTTCCGTTATGCTGGGTTTCGCTACTCGCTCTACCCAGCCTACGCTATGTTTTTTTGAAAAAAGTATACACGATCTTTGAGTTTTTATGCAGTACGTCGAAAAACGAATGTAATTTATCGTCCCCCACCTTGCGTACTACCACCATTTCCAGACGAACCAAAACCAGTTTGACCACGTACCTGTACCGGAGGATTAATAAACGAATTACGATAATTATCAAAGCTTGCATCTGCAGCTTGACCATCGATTCCTAAAACAGGTTCAGTGTTATGTGAAGCATTCAGGTTAAATGTCTGTTGAATTTTTGCCCCTTCTAGTGCGCCACCAAACCCTGCATCCAAACGTGGCGGAGGTGAAGTAACACAGGCCGTCAACATCGTCAGCATCACAAACACACTAAAAATAAGTTTAATGAGTACTTGTTTCATAGCCTATTCCATTTTTATTTAAAGTTGAAACCCTGCTGGTTCTACAATATCTTCAGGATCATACTGTTCTTCTTTAATATATTGACTACTATCATTATATTCTTCAGGAGAACCTTCCTGTTCAGCTTCCAATGAAAACTCTTCTCGCTCTGGCCTAACAACCGTATTTGTTGGAAGTGCATAAGAGCGCGGTCCTTCCCCAATATCCTGATACTCATAATCATCTTCTTCTACAGCAGGTGAAGCTTCTAATTTGCCCTGTAACAAAAACTCTCCTCTCCCTGGTCGTACAAAAGAATCTGTTGGAAGGGCATAATCTGCTTGCAACGGTTGCACCAAGCGCGGCGTTATAACAACCATCATTTCAGTTTTTTCCATCAAAAAATCACTGCTACTAAATAGCGCACCAAGAATCGGGATTTCACCCAAAACCGGGAATCGCTTAATTTGTTCTTTAAAGTTATCTTGTAACAATCCACCGATAACTAATGACTGACCATCCCTCATTTGAACAGTTGTCGATACCCGTCTAGTTTTAAATGTTGGCACAGCTACAATCGCACCAAAACCAGTCGAAGCAACTGATTCAAATGCTACCAACTCAGATACTTCAGAATTAACCTGCAAATTAATCCTTCCTTCCTCCAAAACTACCGGGGTGAAATTCAACCCTACTCCAAATTGTTTTGACTGTAGTCTCACATTACCGCCGGTACCACTAGCTACCGGTATCAAAATCTCCCCACCCACTAAAAAACTTGCTTCTTGACCACTAATAGCAACAATCGCCGGTTCAGCCAATACTTTGATTATCTCATCCCTTTTTTCAGCATCAACCAAAAAAGAACCATGAGAGCTTGTAGTCGCACCAGCAATTCCGGGTGTAGTTAAACCGCCACTTGTAGCCACACCTCTTCCAAACAAAAAATTACCGGCTCCACCACCAATGACACCTGTCATTAACTGCGTCCAGGCACTCCCTGTTTTAGATAAAGCACCAGAAAAATCAAACCCCAATTTTTCCGCTTCAGTTCGATTAATTTCTGCCACTTTTACTTCCAACATTACCTGTTGATTATCACGCACTTGCAATAGATTAATTACCTTAAAAGAACCAAGACCTGCACCACCACCTACAGAATCTTCATTAACCCTAATTCCCTGTCGTAAAACCTGCAGCCCTTGACCTCCCCCTCCCCCTTGAGAGCCAATAACCTCACCACCGCCACCCTGCAAGCTAACCATCATATTCAATACTGAAGTACGAATAAAGGCATCCGCCAAAGCAACGGCACGATCCACCATAATTACATTAGATACAAAGCCAGACAATACCAGTGAATCACCAGCGGCTATAACATTGATATTGTCTTCTGCGGGCATAATCTGTCGCAACTGATCCTTTAGTGCACTGGCATCCATCAAAACGGTCACATCGATTACCGTTGATTTACCATCTTTTGTCCACAACGTTATGTTAGTCATACCAATTAACTTACCTAAGATATAAATCTCACGTAAATTAATCATGACAACATCAGCGATATCTGGACTACCAACAGATATTCTTTCAATTGACGAAGGTAATTTAAGCAATGTTGATTTACCTAACGTAACATTCATATCAGAAGCACCAATTTGAGATAAATAATTCTCAGGTAATAACCGCTGATGATTCTCTAACATCGATACTGGCTTTATATCAGGCGACATCTGTTGTGCTTGTAGCGGAACGATCCACCCCAATAAAAACACAACAACAAACAAGATATTTAACCGAACTGATACCCCAAAGGACATGACCAATAATAGCTTCATTTATTGTTATTTCCTTGCATTAATTCTACTTCGGATTGATATGATCCACGAATCACTAAAACTGACAAAATTTTCGGTTCATGCTCAACATACACAACTTTAGGCTCGTCTGGTAACGACACAACCTCAGTTATAGATTCATTCAATAAATCACTAACGCGTCGCCCTTCTGTATCAACATTACTATCATCCATCTGATTGCGCAGCACTAATGAAAGGGAACCAATACTACGCGCAAGATCCAATGTCTCTGCCTCTTGCGGCGACACCTCTAAAGTGACAGCAGTTACCACCTTAGGCTGCGTATCATCACGCCCAACATCTTGCGCCACAGCTAAAACTAAAATCTGCTCCAACACAATACGTGAAAACGATTTACGATCTTCATCACGTGCATTTACCAGTATATCAACCTGATTACCCGGCAAAGCAAAACCAGCAACCCCTATGACATCATTTACACGCACTGTAATTGCCCGCTTGCCCTCACCAATAACACCTGACAATCCACCAGAAGTACCCTCTGGAGCTAATTTAAGCTCTAAAACAAGCTCATTTTTCACCAAATTTGACTTCAACACCCGACCTTCCAACAACGCAGCATCACTAAACGCACCATTGGGCCTATTGGCACTCGGCCAATCAACTCTTTCCAGCATAGCGCCACTTAGCCTAGTACCAACATCCAAATCATGCGAAGCCACCAATACAACATCCGCATCAACATGTTCTACCTGACCAACAAGCCACTTACCCGCAATCACCACAGCCGCCAATCCAAATAACAACGCAATAAAAACCATTATTAATGCTTTGGTATTTCTCATAGAAACATCCCTAAGTTATTTTTATCAACAATTCTCATTACGGAGAACATTTTTAGCAAATGTACCACAACAGACAACGAAATTTACAGCGACTTCAACAGATAATACATTAAGTACATAGATAATACATAACCAAGGTGTGATTTAGGTGTGGTTTAGGTGTGGTTTAGGTGTGTTAGGTGTGGTTTTTTTCGTGAAACAATGCAATCATTTGAATTAATACCTTCGCCAATTTAGTTTTTTTGGTAGTTTTTGCTAAAACTGATACTTTTTAGTAAAATACAATCAGCTTGTTACAAAATATGAAAATTCAACTTTTTACTTATTTATAGAATTAGCGAAGGTGTTGTTGAATTTAAACCGTGATAAACCTTTAATGTGATTACCCTGCCTGCAATGAAACTTACATCTTATTTACAGAACTATAAACTCAAATTCCAGACGAAAAATATCTGGCAATTCCCATTCTTTGTTAATCGTGCGAACCACTGTTTTTATATAACTACAAAATAAGCTGCACAATAGGTATGAAATACAGGCGCATGCTACATTTCATTTAAAATCAAAAATATTGCTGTTCCAACAGCAATCGCTACGCCATAAGGCATCTTGACGGATGATTTCTGCATTGTTTCTACAAAGGATAAGGTCTCCCGTGGAGATTCTTTTGATTTAGACTGAAACAAGTTCACTATGAAATTATAAACCGTTAACCGCAGATTAAGCATCAATTCCCTCAGAATACCATAATGCCATGCAACACAAACTGACAAAACACCACCAGCCAGCATAGTGTAGAGCACAACAACTATTATCTCTGGCAAACCAACAAATGCACCAACCATTGCCATCAATTTAACATCACCAGCACCCATTGTGCGCAACATATACATTGGCAACAGCAACAGCAAACCAACAACACACCCCAGGAAAGATTCAAGAAAACCAATTCCAGAAGGCAACAATACATTTATAAGAATACCCAACAACGCACCAGAAACAACCAACCTGTTACTGATACGATACTCCCTACAATCCTGCCAAGCAGCAAGCAATAACAGAATCAACAACACACCAATCATCAACGGATTCACATTATAGCTCCTTTATAGGTCACTCTATTTCCTATTTGTATCAACAAATTAACCATTGATATGCAAATTTCATTTTTATATCTATCTTTTGGATCAATACCTTAGCCAACTCATTAAACCAGCCAAAAAACTAAATTGGCAAAGGTATTGTTAGACCCTACAACACCCATCATGTACAAAACCTGCTCCCAAAAAAAATGAACCTACCCCCTCAGAAACATCAAATGACATTCCACCCGGAAGTAGGTCCACTCTACAAAGCAATATATCGCACACTAAGCACACATGCATGCAGCAACCACTTTCAAAAACTAACTGCTGTTACTTGGTTAACGCACTAGCGATATTATCAAATACAATATTCAAGTTATCTCCTACCAGCGTAACCGCAGCGATAATAGCAACCGAAATCAATGCAGCCAGCAAACCATATTCAATTGCAGTCACCGCTTCTTCATCATTCCAGAAACCTTTAACTTTTTGTATTATATTACTCATAATATATTCTCCTCTTAATAAAACTTAATAAAATTACTAATCGGTTATCAAAAGACAACCCTCCACACCATCGGCCTAATTTCACCTGTCCGATAAAACAAACACCCAACCTAAATATTAATACCAACAATACTCAACTCATTCTGCCTATCGGAACATTGCGAAGAATACTTAAGGGTATCAACATTTATTTTTAACAAAGAAACACACTCATGATATATAACCTGAGCAAAAACATCTAGATCATTAATCTACATAAATTTGTCCTGTGAATAATACCGGATACATCACCGAAAGACAATTTTACCACCTTACGTTAAAATTAAATCTTCAAACCTATACTCCATAAAACCTTTCATGCTATCTGATTATCTGATAAAAATATTCACTTTAGCGAGAATCCATTCGAGAACTTTATAACATATGAAAACATTTATCAAAATCAAAAACTATTACCCAAAACTGAGGCTATTTAATCAAAAGACCACCATTTAAAATACGGGTTCCATAACAACCAACTTTACAACTCCACATAGTAGTTAGCGGCAGCAGCATCAACAGTTTCAATAGTCAACACCGCCGGTTTCCTTAAGAAACGAGAAAAATCAATAATCTGACCTACAATATCACGCGGATGACTGCCAACAAGACCTTTATCTTTCTTAATATAATATCTATCAATTAAATAGTTAGCCACATCTTCATCATACTCAATACCTTCTGCGCCACAAATTCGACGAAGAATCTCCTTAAATTCAGTTTTCGTTGAATAAGGAACTTTTATTTTATGTCGAATACGACGTAAAAATGCTTCATCAACCAAATCCGAAGGACGCAAATTAGTACAAAATATCGTAATCTGATCAAACGGGATTTCAAATTTTGTTCCCGTATGCAAGGACAAAAAGTCAGTTCCACGTTCCAGCGGGACAATCCAGCGATTAAGCATTTCACGCGGCTCTATTTTCTGACGACCAAAATCATCAAGAATGAATACACCGTTAGCTGCTTTCATCTGTATCGGTGCTTCATAAAATTTACTACTCGTATCAAACCTTAGATCCAGCATGTCTGGCGCAAATTCACCACCGACCATAATGACCGGACGACGGCATTTTTTCCATCGAAGGTCATACGCCACATTATCTTTAATATCTATTCCTGCATCCTCGTGAACTTCTTCTTCGGTACTAAAATGAATCGCTGGATCATATAACCGAATAACCTGACCACTAACTTCAACAGCCTGTGGAATATAGATATTATCAGGCAACGCACCCCCCAGCGCTTCAGAAAAACTTGATTTACCGGTACCTGGTGGACCATAAAGAAAGATAGAACGCCCAGAACTAAAAGCAGGTCCGATTTGATTAAGAAACTGTTCACTAACCACCATATGCTTCAATGCATTATGAATCCATTCACTGTCTATTTCAATCTGCTGAACATATTGCTGAGAAACGATACGCGTATACATCCTTAAAGGCACTGGTACAGCACCAACATAACGGCTGTTATTAAGTGCAATTTCTGCTCTTTCGCGCCCACGCTGAGTAAGTTCAAATACCTGAGTTTCACGACCATAACCAGTCGCGGAACGAATCGTCACAAGATGATCAGTCTTGAGTAACTCTATCAATTCATCAACAATATTGGATGGCAGACAAAGGATATTGAGAACCTTATGCAAAGTAAATGTACCTGCTTCTTGGTAAGCAATTTTTAGCAACAAATCTGTTAAAAATATCTCGCTTAAGCCAGTATCTGAAATTCTTATTGGAACCAATGGAACTGGGTGAAGAAATTCACTTAATTGTGTCTCCGTCAGGAAATTCAGAGCAATAAGACTATCTTCCAGTTTCTCACCCTTTTCCTTATGAAGGATTCTCGCCTGCATCAATTGTGCAGCGGAAATCAACCCTTCACGAACTAACAACTCACCAATCGAACCTTTCATAAAAATTCCTCTAAAGATAAAGCATCTCTAATAACTACATTTTTTGTTTGCATACTTGTTTCAATTAGGTTTTCGGTAATTTATCTGCTCCGAAATAAACCTGAATTTAATGTTCTTCATTAACTCCATGTGCTAACAATAACCAATACTTTATCCAATTCTAATACAAAAAAACTGATCAAATGATCAATATAGCCGCACCCAACGATTAAACCTTATAAAAATCATGCCGTATGTGTATTTGTGTTAGTAACGCTGACAAAATGAAGGTATTATAGCCGGTATGGATAGCTGGCAAATATGAGCAATCCACATTTTCAGGATGGATTTAATGACAACGAATAAAGCCGCATCTCTTTGTATATGGGTATAACCTATATAACCCTTCAAAACTTACCGATAAACATAGTGTCTTTGTACACTACTGAATGAACTTTTTGTCTCTTGAAAAGAGACCTAATTAAAAAACTAGTAATTTAAAGTAAATCTTAAGCACTTTTATCTTGTATCAAAAGTGTACTTTTTAACTTGACAATAAAGGAACTTAAATGGCTGATATACTAAGCGACGAATTTACCGATGGCATTATTGACTTTACCGCTGTCACAACAGGTACTGGTGTAAGTATAGGTGCTAACCCACTTGCGATTGAGATCCCAGGTGATACTGACTGGTTCGTATTCGGCGGGATAGCCGGCACAAGGATTCAATTTGACTTAAAAGGCAGCCCCTCTGGTGATGGCTCCTTAACTGATACTTTTATACGTGGTATCTTTACTGATATTGACCCTGGTGCTGGAGTTATAATAGAAGAAGTCATCGGCAACACTGATGATGATACAGGAGAAGGTAATAATGCTCGGGTAATTTTCACTCTACCAGACATCGGCCCGTATTGGATAGCCGCTGGTGCTGCTGGCAACAACATAGGAACTTACACTTTCGATGCAGCCATTTTTAGCCCTGACGGTGGGCTTGATGATCAAGCTATTGATGACATTGACAATAATATCACCACTGACAAAAATATTGTCTTTCCTCCAGATCCAGAAACCCTCCCAGATATCGCACACTCATTTGTGAGCACGATTGGAGTCGAAGGTGATACCGATTGGTTCAGATTTGGTGCAACCGTAGATCAAGTCATTCAATTTAACGTAGAGGGTTTAGGTGGCGATCCAACTGACACCGCGATACGCGGCATCTTCTTTGATGATGGCTTTGGAAACATAGAAGAAGTACCAAACTCTAGAGATGACGATAGTGGGCCAGGCCTAGATGCTCAAATAACTTTTATAGCTCCTGCCGACAACCTTTATTACATCTCCGTAGGTGCTGACACCTCCGGCAGTATTGATAATAATACCGGGGCTTATGAGATAACTTCCAGTATTTTTGTAGATGATTACCCAAACGACGTAAGTACTACCGCAGAATTAGACGTTGATAATTCTTCGAATACAGGAACAATTGAACAAGCAGGGGATACTGATTGGTTCCTACTCGCCGACTTTGACCTTATATTCGGCTTAGGCACAATAAACATACCAGTAGGTCAAGTGATCCGGATTGATCTAACAGGTGATGATTCAAGTGGCAACGCACTTGACGATCCTTTTATACGCGGTATTTTTGATAGTTCTGGCCAGGAAATACCCGGCAATACTGATGATGACAGCGGACCAGGTCTGAATTCTAGTGTAACTTTTACCATACCAAGCGAGGAAACTTTTTTTATCTCTGCAGGTGCTTTTGGCAACAAAACAGGGGATTATTCAATAAGCGCCACCATAGCTAGCGCAGACGGCGGACTTAATAGTGGAGCTGTCGGTGATATTCCTAATGATCTTTTCAGCATTTCTACATTCCCAGATACCATTGGAACACCGTTTGTAAGTGGCACAGATGGATTTAATTCAATCATTGAAAGCGCAGGTGACACCGATTGGTTCTCAATTGTCTTAACTGAAGACCAAACAATTCAATTTGACATGACCGGTAATGGAGATACATCTTCCTTATCTGATCCTTTCATCCGTGGTGTTTTTGATAGTACTGGCGCCGAAATATTCGGCAATAGAGATGATGATGGTGGAGACGGCTTAAATTCTCAAGTGACCTTTACAGCGCCAGCCGATGGTACTTATTACGTCTCAGCTGGTGCTTTTAGCACTGGTACTGGCCCTTATAATATAAGTGCCACAGATGTCATCACTGGTGCTGATGGTGGAGTTGATCCTGGTACTCCTGGTGACGTTCCTAACAATAATACATCTACAGCAGTATTGGCTATTGACAGTCAAACTACTGGTACTATTGACGCATCCGGTGATACCGATTGGTTCGGAATTCCCTTAACTGCGGGCACAATCATTCAATTTGACTTAACCAGCAGCACCAATCCTGATGCTTTATCTGATCCTTTCATAAGGGGTATTTTTGATGGCGCTGGAGTTCTAGTGTCAGAAGATACAATCAATGATGACGGTGGTATTGGTATCAATGCACGAGTAACCTTTACCGTGCCAGCCGATGATATTTATTTCATCTCCGCCGGCGCTTATGAAGATGGTATCGGAAGTTATATTATTGGCGCAACTGATGTGTCACCAGTCATTTAGTTTTAATACAAACTATATTAGGCTATAAGTAGCATATCAAATCATTGTTCAACCCTATACCTTATACTCGGCAATAATGCTGAGTATAAGGTCATCCAACAACTTTGCAGGAGAACAACCCAAGTGAAAAAAATAAAAATACTGGCTTTTTTGTGTACGTTAGGTTTACTAGCTAGTACAAGTGCAGTAGCGGATCTCAAAACTGACCGCTCAGTTATTCTCAACGATGGCACACATAAAGTTAGTGCCACCGCTAGATTTAGCAAAGAAATCACTGGTGATCTTTATATTGCCACGCAAATTGCCGAACAACTGATATTTATTATTGAAGGTGGCGCATCTTCTTTGGATCCTACACCTTTTATAGCTAACAGTACTTTTTCAGATGACATTAGCATCTTAGAAATCTCTGGAGAAGGTATCCCACCGGGAGAATACCCTTTATTCAAACTAATAGTCTTATCTGGTGCCAGCCCACTGGATGTTACTAACTGGATTGGCGGCATAAATGGATTAAGCAAGATTAACTTTATTATCGGTCTTCCTGTTGAAGAATCATTAGATTTTAATGATGATGGCTTTCCTGATGACGACTTAAATCGCGATGGTTTCCACGACTAATCATTTTCTCGTTCCCACGCTCCCGCGTGGGAATGCATACCAGGCTAAATAATAAACAGAAGCCACTATAAAACCGTTATCTTGTCACGTTCTAAGGAACGTGCATGAAATAACTTTTTCTCGTTCCCACGCTCCCGCGTGGGAACGCATACCAGACTAAAATAATGGGCAGAAGTCGCTATAAAATCACCGACCCAGAATTACCTCATTTTATTACCCTGACGGTCTTACACTGGATCCATATTTTTACCAGCCCAGCCACAGTAGCGATTCTTTTAGACACTTTACGCCATTTAATGACAAATGGCTTAACAGTTTATGCTTAGGAACGTGCATGGAACAAATTAGGCAACTATCTTTGTATTTAAGCCCATCTTCTGCGTTATGTAAACAGTTACATAGCCGTGCTATGCGCCTGTTTACACGCCTTGAATATGAACATAAATCCTGCGCTAGTTACCTAATTTATTCCGTGCACGCTCCTTACGTAATACTAGAAAATCATTGCCATCTAGTTGTTCAAAGTAAGTCGCTTGGTCACGATATCTCACGATTAAAATCCTACACAGCAAAACAGCTAATTATTTACCTGCATGACAACAATGTAAAACAGATTCTGGATCAACTAGCTTTTTATAAAAAGGCGCATAAAACAGATAGGGCTTACCAATTCTGGCAAGAAGGTATTCACCCTGAATGGATTCAGAACGATGAAATGATGCAACAGAAAATAGATTATATTCATAATAATCCGGTTAAACGAGGATATGTGGATAAAGCTATTCACTGGCGCTATTCCAGTGCAAGAAATTATATGGGGCAGGATGGTTTGCTGGAGATTTGCGCATCGTGGTAGGTCTGGTATGCATTCCCACGCGGGAGCGTGGGAACGAGAAATTTTGCTCTAATTTGAGATGGCCCATAGGGCGCATAGTTATTCTATGTAACCGGAGGACAAACGATTATTGCCTCGTTCCTAAGCAGGCTGCCGGTAACCACATACGACTTTCTTCTTTCTATTTCTATTTCTATTTCTATTTCTATTTCTATTTCTATTTCTATTTCTAATACAAGCATCTACCTAGCTAAACAAGCTCTCTTACCTGTTGCTCATTTAAACCTGTAGTTTTCATAATGATATCAATGTCAACTCCAGCTTGCAGTAATTTCTTAGCAACCTTATTCGTACCTTCTGCTATACCTTTCTGTGTCGCCATATTAATAGCCGATTTCTGTATACGTATAAACTCTTCGCGCTTGTGTTGAGTGTATAACTCAGATTCGCTTAAATTCGCTTCATTGATTATTTCAAAAGCTTTGCGTTGTTCTACTGCGATATCTTTAGGGATACAATCAAGGTCCCCTGCATTTTTAATAAAAAATATCCATTTGTCACATAAACTGTTTAATTGATGCGCTTGTTTATTAAACTTAGGCAATTCGACAAATATCAATTCAATATCATCGCTATATTCA
>JAJFJL010000219.1 GCA_021774055.1 Nitrosomonas sp.
GGATTTCTATGAGGTTCACGATAAGCATTGGCAAATTGAACAATATCATCGAGTTATTAAGCAGGTATGTCATATTGAGCATTTTCAAGTGAGAGCAGAAGGAATGATTCATAATCATATTTTTGCTGCGCTATTAAGCTGTGTGCAATTACAAAAAATGTGCGCATCAGAGATCATCATAAACAATTTGTGCAGGATACTGGCTATCCAACTAGCGCTGAAACCAATGATAAAGGCTGTGTTATATGGAATAAAGAGCGGGGTGGGCATCAGTTGGGTGTTAGCTGGAAAAACCCAGGGTTTAAACAAACCGATCATCATCCGGTAGTTTGCGTATCCTGGCAGGATGCTAAGCGCTATGCTGCATGGTTATCAAAGCGTACTGCTGCAAAATATCGACTGCCAACAGAGGCGGAGTGGGAATATGCGGCACGCAGCGGCACGCAAACCGCGTATTTTTATCAAGCAGATAAACAATGTAACTATGCCAATGGGTTGGGTCAGGAGGGAAAAATAATTGCGGCAGAAAATTGGACGCTAGCAGACTGCTCGGATGGTTTTATCTATACCGCACCAGTGGCGAGTTTTGCTGATAATCATTTTGGTCTCTTTGATATGCTTGGTAACGTTTTTGAATGGACGCAGGATTGTTGGCATGGTGATTATCAAGGGGCACCACAGGATGGCGCCGCTTGGCTGAGAATCTATGGAGGTGACTGTGATCGCCGGGTGGTTCGGGGCGGTTCTTGGGTCAACGATCCTCGGATCCTGCGGTCGGCTTACCGTATCTGGTACTTCACCGATGTTGCCTACTTCGACCTTGGCTTTCGTGTCGCCAGGGATTTGTGACTTTGTTCTTTGTGCTTTTGATTCTTTGCCAAGTAAGGGCGTAGCCCTTACTTAATTTTTAAACCTGTTTTTTTGTTCCCACGCTTCTGTGTGGGAATGTATATCAACTTGCGCTATCGTCTTTTCTTTGAATATAAATATTATGAAAACAAATCCAAATGCTGATACGGTCATTGTACTTGACTTTGAAACAACAGGTTTATCGCCTGATTATGGCGATAGAGCGATTGAAATAGGTGCTGTTAAGTTAGTGGACGGACAGGTGGTTGATCGATTTCAAAAGTTAATGTATCCGGGTAGGCGTATTGATTCATTTATTGAAAACTATACCGGCATTACTAATGCGATGCTGAAGAAGGCTGTGCCATGCGCAGAAGTGATGTTGGAATTTGCTGATTATATAGATGGTTATAACCTTGTGGCGCATAATGCGTCATTCGATTCCAAGTTTCTTGATTCTGAGCTTCAATTAATAAAACGTAAAAAGCGCAGTAAGCAGGTGGAATTTGTATGTTCTATGTTGACCGCAAGGCGGGTATATCCTGATGCGCCCAATCACCAACTTGGTACGTTGGTTAAATATAAAGATTTGCCGAATGACGGCACATTTCATCGAGCGCTTGCAGATGCAGAAATGACGGCACATTTGTGGCTAACAATGCTTGGTGACATAAAAAAGAATTATTTATTTGAAAGTATTCCATTTGAAGTGATGCAGAAATTAGCGCGTACTTCAAAGAAAGCTACAGCAGGATTTCTTGCTCGTCAATCTTCTAGAATTGGCTAAATCAATAATTGTTTTAGACTTAGATAATGCAAATGATTGCACGCATAATTTACTTTGTAAAGTAATGTGTTATGTAATCTAGGTGGTGCTATAACTGGCAAACTTTGTTGCGCCCTGTTTCTTTTGCATGATATAGCGCTTGATCAGCCCTTTTAATAAAATCGTCTGCACTGCAGTCATCAGTTGAGTTGGTGACACCGATGCTGATGGTAACCAAAATTGTTTGATTTTCATGGGTGATAGAATTAGCAAGAACTTTCTTTCTAATCTTTTCAGCGATTACGATGCCATTTGTTAGCTCGGTTTCTGGTAACAAAACAATAAATTCTTCACCTCCCCAGCGGGCGACAATATCAATGCTACGGATAGTGTTCATAATTGTTTTTGAAACATATTTGATAACTTCATCGCCGGCCGCATGACCGTAAGTATCGTTCACCGCTTTAAAATGATCTATGTCAAGCATCATAATCAGTAGACTACGGTTGAACCTTTTTGCTCGTTTGATTTCTTGTTCAGCTCGATTTAAAAAATAGCGTCGGTTATGCATTCCGGTTAACAGGTCATGACTAGCTTCATATTTAAGCGTTTCTTCTCGCTTCTTTCGTTCAGTAATATCCCTTAGGGTGACAACAAAGTGAGTTTTATTGCCATTTGAGATCTGGTTAATAAGCATCTCAAGCAATATTTCTGCGCCATCTCTGTAAAGTGCAGATACTTCTTCTGGTACACCAATGGTATAACCTTTCCAAGTGTCAATTGAATAGTAATCAACTTCTAGTTCATGATGATGTGAGATGTTTTCAATTAGTTGATTGAATGAATATCCGATAAGTTTTGTGCTAGTATATCCGAACATAGTTTCGGCACTTGGATTACAACTGAGGATGGTGCCATGCGTATCAAATTGTAAAATAGCATCAAAAGCTGAATCATGGAGTCGTTTATAATCAGCTTGGCTAGAGCTAAGTTTAGCAAGTATCTGATGGTGATGTCTGGCGTAGCGAATAGAACGCTCAAGCATACTGGCAGTCATTTCTGTTTTTGAAATAAAATCAGAAAAACCAGTATCTCCTGCTAGGATATCTATTTCTGCATTACTAATGCCGGTTAACAAAATAGCGGGGGGCAATTGTTTTTTGTTTTTCTTTGTTAATTCGACTAACCAATCAATGCCACTTTTTTCACCAAGTCGATAATCTACTAGATAGACATCAAATGAGCTGTTCAATGCCAATTCTAATCCTTCATCGAATGAAGAAGCCCATGTAAGTTTTAAAGATTCGTGATAGGCATCATGCAAGTTCCACTTACAAATAAAATAATCACCCTCATCATCTTCAAGAAGTAGTATGCGTAATAATTCACTCATGTTAATTAGGCATCATTATATTTGTGTGGCAATTTAACAATATCTAGCCAATAAATTCCTGTGGCCTCAATTGCTTTTATCAAGTCTGTGAAATTAACAGGTTTGATGATAAACGAGGAGGCACCTGTCATATAGGCGCTATAGATGTCAATTTCTGCTTTTGATGTAGTTAGTATAATGACTGGTATGAGCTGTAATCTGGGGTCTTCTTTAATTTCTTGTAAAGCTTGACGGCCATCTTTTCTTGGCATATTTAAGTCAAGTAAAATGATGCCAGGCAAATCATCATCGGTTAAATTTTTATATTTGCCATCATGCTTAAGGTAATCCATTAACTCCTGACCATCTTCAACAAAGATTACTGGATTGCTAATAATTGATTCATTTAATGCTTTGTTAATAATAAAACGATCGTCATCATCATCATCTGCAATTAAAATAGTAATTGATTCTCTATTGCTCATTAGCTATTTACCTGTATGTTTTTTCTAAAACAAATTGTAAAACAAGCTCCGATTCCAATTTCTCCTGATGCATAGATGCTTCCTCTATGCCGGTTTACAATCCGTTTACATATGGCCAGACCGATACCAGTCCCATCATATTTATTGCGACCATGCAAACGTTGGAACATATCAAAGATACGTTCATTGTATTCCGGGTTAAATCCGATACCATTGTCTTCGATTACAATACAATGCAGATCATTATTGTTATCTTTATTTTGTTTAGCCGTAATATTTACGTGTAGTTTTTTGTTTTCCTTGGCATACTTTAGTGAATTTCCAATCAAATTCTGAAATAATTGTCGCATTTGTGCGGGATCTGCATTAATGACAGGTAGCTCACCAGTGATAGTAATTTCTGCCTTTATTTCTTTAATTCTGATTTCCAGCATATCTAACGCTTCATTAATCACTTCCTCTAACGCGACATTAGTAAAAGTATTGCCACGTGTGGCTACTCTTGAATAAGATAGAAGGTCATCTATTAATTGAGACATACGTGATGAAGCTGCCAGCATACGGTCAAGATAATTCTTGGCATCATCTTTTAGATCAACTTCTTTATTTAGCATTTGACCAAACGATTGAATTTTACGTAATGGTTCTTGCAAATCATGCGAGGCAATGCTAGCAAACTGTTCTAGTTCCTTATTAGATGCTTTTAATTCAGCTTCGCTGTGTTTTAATTTGGCAACCATCATTTGACCTTTAATTAGTTCTTGGTCAAGCTTACGATTAGATTCATTTAGAGCTTGTGATACGGCTAGTTTAGCCTTTGATAGTGCGACACTAGCAATCATATGGTTAAATACGGCACTTAATACACCAACTTCGTTTTTTGCTGTTGAATTAATACGAACATCTTCTTGACCTGAGGCAAACTTAAAACATGCTTGCGTAAGACGGCGCAACGACTGAGTAATGCGTCGTGTAAAAAAGAACATTAATAAATAGCTAGCTAATAGACCGAATCCAACATAAATCGAAACATCTTTCAAGATATTTCGCCAATAACCAAAAGCTTCTTTTGTATCAATCTTGATTACAATACCCCATTTTAGTCCTGGTATATATTCCCAGGCGGCCAACACTTCTTCACCACGCCAATCAATGAAAGTACCAAAACCAGTTTTACCTTGTGAGGCATCTATTATTGGCATGCCGTATGGCTCATCAATTTTCACAACACGCTTAAAAGCTGCGTTAGAATCATGCCTTAATGGTGCAGTAATCATAATCTGATCGTTAATTTTCTGCCCAACAACAATTTCACCTGTTTCGCCAAGCCCTGTTAGATCCGATAGAATATTGTAAAAGTTTTCAGTATTAAACTGCAGCGCAATAACTCCTAAAATTTTTCCATTAGCGATAATCGGCATGCCAATAAATGCACTAAGCTCTTTAGATGGCAGGTAATATTTGAAAGTACTGTTATTTACTTGCAGTGTGTCTATTGAATGTTTAAATACTTTTGCTAACCCAGTATCTGCGTATGACTTAGTTCCTAAATTGGTCGCAAAATAATTCTCGTGTTCAATGGCGTACACAATATTACCCTGTAGATCAATTAAAAATAAATCATAATAATCTACTTTTAAAAGGTGACGTTTGAAGAAGTTGTCATACTTAAGCATTACCTGTTGGTAACCAACTGAATGAGCACCTTGGTTGTGAAATTCTTTGGCAAGTTCAGACATCGCTTGTTGGGTTAGTGGCATAATACCTAGTACTGTTATGTGCGTAAGATGATCTTCAATATACTGATTAATTATTCTGCTTTTTGTCTTGGTAAGATTGCTTAACGATAATAGTTGCTCTTTTTCCTTGGCCGTATTAACACTGTTGAAAATATACCAACCAGCTATCGCTGAGAATAGCAATATGATGATTGTTATTAGCAGCATAAATTCACTTAGCAAGGTACGTCTAACCGCAGGTAACTGAAAATTCTGATTCATTGTGATTCACCTAATTGAGTCTTATTTTCTTCTTCTTGATTTGTTTGATAGGCCCAGTTTTCATCCCATTCTTTGTATAACTGATCAAGAAAATTTTCTGCCTCAAATTTTGAGAATAGTAACGGGTAAGGTGCGGGGCGGATAGGTTCAGTTGATGACCAAACAATTTCGAACTGACCATCTGCTTGTATTTTTCCAATACGTATGGTTTTCCAGGCGTGCTGTGTATGATTATCAATGGAGATAATACCTTCTGGTGCAAGGATACTTTGGTTTAGACTTGCCCTTAACACAATGCCGGTGTTATCTGTTTGCGCTGTTTTAACAGCGGATGCCCATAGCTGAACACCAATCCAAGCAGCTTCCATTGGATCACTGACAGGTAGGTCTTTACCAAAACGTAATTGGTAGGTATTAATAAAATAGTCATTTTCTGGGCTATTTATACTTTGAAAATAATTCCAGGCTGCGTAATGCCCAATTGTATTGTGCTGTTTTTGCATATTAGCTAACTCAGTTTCGCCGATACTAAAAGATAAAACAGGAGTGTCATCAACAGTAATTCCCGCCACACTTAACGCACGAAAAAAAGCAAAATTAGAATCGCCATTAATTGTATTTATAATGACATCTGGTTTAAGTTGCTTAATTTCTTTGATAGTTTTGGCAAAATCGGTACTTCCTAATGGTAAATAATGCTCGCCAATAACAGAGCCTTCTAAAATGGGCGCTAATTTATTAATTAGCAAATTGGCAACATGTGGGAATACATAATCAGAACCAATTAAATAAATACGTGGACCAAAGGTTTCAATTGACCAGGAAAGTGCAGGGATAATCTGTTGATTGGGTGCCGCACCCATAGAAATAATATTTGGTGATTGTTCTAGCCCTTCATACTGCACAGGATAAAAAAGTAGATGTTTGTGTTTTTCAAAAATAGGTTTAACTGTTTTGCGGCATGCTGAAGTCCAGCATCCAAAAACAACGCTTACTTTTTCTTCTACAATTAGACGTTCAGCTTCACGAGCAAAGGTGGGCCAGTCTGATTTTCCGTCTACTACTATTGCTTCGACTTTACGGCCAAGTAATCCGCCTTGCGCATTAATTTGCTCAACTGCTAAAAGTGTTGCTTGCATGACCGGTATCTCACTAACGGCCATAGTGCCCGTTAGTGAGTGCAGGATGCCTACTTTAATTGGTAGAGGTTCACTATCTGGCAGCATCACAATTAACGTTAAAAAAACAGCTAATGGTATTAGTAGAAATCTCTGCAACATATAGGCACCCTTAATTATTTAGGGATGAGGCAATAATAATTTATCCATTTAGGTGAAGTCACTTTACTCTGATTTGAGGCGGTCTGTAGGGCGCAGAGTTATTCTATGTAACCGGAGGACCAACGAAAGATCAGAGTAAAAGGGCAAGTCTAAATGGATAAAGTATTATTACCTCGTCCCTTAGTTTGCTTTTTAAATAACAGTAATAAATTTAGTCTGTCCTAAATTCAGGTAATTCAGAATCATTACACTAAAATTAGCGATCCTCGCGTACAGCATCAGCCCAGCAATTAGGTGTTTCAAATAAACGTACTCTGGCTAACCTAAGCTGGTTACCATAACAATCAACATACGCTTTATCTAATATACGAAATGCAGTGTGTGCCAGATTTTCAGCGGTTGGTTGTACATCTAGCACTACAGTTTTATGGTCTTCAAGTGATTGCAGGAATTGCAATACAAGCGTATCGCCAGAATAAACTAAGAAGGCATGATCCCATTTGTCGACTAAATTAGTTTTAGCGATTTGTTTGACTTCTGAGAAGTCCATTACCATGCCTTGCTCGGCGGCGCCTTCATCGGTGATAATGTCACCAGATAAGGTTATTTCAATTACATAACGGTGGCCGTGTAGATGGCGGCATTGGCTTCTATGGGTGGAAATGCGGTGACCGGCATCGAATTCTAGTTTACGAGTAATTAACATTTTCAGGATTGTAACATTGCAGCCAATAACAAAAC
>JAJFJL010000220.1 GCA_021774055.1 Nitrosomonas sp.
CTAAAAATAGCGATATTCAATATTTGCAAACGCCGCATGATTGGTTCCTAATAGTCCTAATAACAATACTGCCAAGCTT
The DNA here is from genome assembly GCA_021774055.1 of Nitrosomonas sp. Taxonomy (GTDB): domain Bacteria; phylum Pseudomonadota; class Gammaproteobacteria; order Burkholderiales; family Nitrosomonadaceae; genus Nitrosomonas. Next base: position 80 of record JAJFJL010000220.1, read on the forward strand.
CTGAGATTTCTCATTTTGTTATCTAACCTTTTATGTCTATTTTTGCGGCGCGTTTAACATCTCTATATTTTTTGGAGTCAATGCTATCGCCAAGCCAATTTCATATGCGAAGAAAATAAATAACGTTGCAAACCTTACACAGGGATAATGGAACAAAAACATAAAATTAGCTGTGATAATATTCACGATTGAGGTCAATTAAATGTAATGAAATATTTTTACTTTAAAAAAACAGCTGGATATATGGTGACCTGTATTAATAAATTTATTTTTTATTGAATATGTCCACAGATTAGGGACGAGATAATAATAGCCTCCTAGAGAGATAGAAATTAATAATTATCCAGTTTCGAAAATAAAAAGGTGCAAGTCATTAGAAAGGTGTCAGTCATTGTAATTTGTAAGCTGTACGCACTATTCAATGATTGACACTCTTTTCCGCAGACTGTCAGACGCGAAGAAACGGATCTGGTAGGGGATGGACTGCGCATCGGATTCAACGTATGTGATGTCGTAGGGTATCAATAAGCGAAAGCGCATTGCACCATTGCAAGGTGAGTTAATCAATGCATCTGATGGTGCAATGCGCTTCGCTTATTGGCACCCTACGTTATTACGCCATACTTATTTGCAATAAGCGATTGAATGAAATGAAATTTGCTGAGGTCAAAATCAACCAGTTAAAATTTATTTTTGGATGATTATATTTTTCCAATTCCCTTGTCCAATTTAGGAGAAGTTAATGAGGTGTCACTGAACATAATCAAAATATATTTGATAGTTATTTTTATTTTGACGGAATTGGCAAATTGAATTTAACTACCTGCTTGTTTCTTTAGTAGAAAATTGATTGCTGAATTTAAATTAACATCAAGCGTGACAATTACCACTGCGCATTTAATGTTTTTGTTGCATGATATTGAGGTGAAGCTTCTAACGTCATTTGTTTTTCTTATCTATTGAAAGAAAATCTAGAGCACTACTGTTAACTTAAATATTGAACGATATAAAAGATATGTCACATAAAGGAAAAGCTTGGTTAAAACTAATTCTGATCACAGCCTTATTACTAATTACCAGCATTTCTTTTGCCTCAAAAACTACTGGTGATTTAAATAGTGATGGCAATGTTGATAAAGATGATCTAAATATTCTTTTAGAAGCACTTGGAGAAAAAGCATCAGGGCCTGATGATTTACGTGACTTGAATGGTGATGGAAAAATCACCGGCCGAGATACACGTATTTTAATCGACTTATGCGATCAACCAGGATGTGCGGAAAAATCAGGATCATCTGGTGATGACGAGGACGAGGACGATGAAAAAGATAAAGATATAGATACAGATAAAGATAAAGATAACGAAGATTATTGCAAAGATAAAAATAAAAAGTGTCGTGATGATGACAATGATGATTGCAAAAATGATGACAAATGTCGTGATGACGACGATCATGACGATGATGATTGCGATGAAGAAGAATGTGACGACAACGGTGGAGTCGTTGATATTGTCAATCCTCTAGTTTTAATCACCAGCCCTGCAGAAGGAAATGAAACTAGTACAACAAATATTCAAATAACCGGTAACGCAAGTGATGAAACTAGCTTAGCAGGTGTCACTGTTAATGGCATCACCGCAACCCTATCAGGCAATTTATTTACCGCAACAGTTGCATTAACCGATGGTTCAAACACCATTACTGCAATTGCTACCGACAGCGCAGGAAACACCGCCAGCAGTAGTATTACCGTTACACTTGTTAGCGTATTACCACCACCCACAATCAGTAGTTTTAATCCCACATCAATTTCTAACGGTGAATTATTAACCATTAGTGGCACTAACTTTGCTGCACATTCAGGTGCTCAGCCGGTGGTGAGTTTAAGCAAACAAGGTGGTGGTACGGTTAACGCACCAGTAGCAGATTTCGATGCTTTATCAGCTACCATTACTGTTCCAGCATCTGCAACTACTGGCCCGCTTAATATTACCGTCGATGGTCAAACTGTAACCTCAACTAGTTCACTAACCATTGCCGCTGCTAGTGACTTTACCCTGAACGCGGCTCCTGCTGCTTTAAATATTCTTCAGGGCAAAACAGCTAGCTTGTCAGTTAGTATCGCTAGCGCAAACAATTTTTCTCAACTGGTTAAACTTGACGTTTCAGGTTTGCCTGCAGGAGTAAGCGCAAGTTTTGATCCTGAACAAGTAGCCGCAGGTCAAAGTAGTTTATTAACCATCAGCACACCAGCCAATCAAACCGCTGCTACCAGTAGCATCACCATAGCTGGCACAGCAACTGTCGACGGCATTAATTTAAACCAAACTGCCTCAGTTGCTTTAACAGTAGAAGCGGTAACCACTGCTTTTATTGGCCGCACTGTGGTTGCTGATGCTAAGCAAACAGCATTAGCTGGGGTAACAGTTGAGTTACTTGGCCAAGATGGTGATGGTGGTACAACAAGCTGTTCTGGCACAACCACATCTGATTCAGCAGGTAATTTTACTTTCACCAATTTGCCTGATGGTTGCGTCGGTGCGCAGTTGGTTCGTTACGATGGCTCAACGGTTACTTCTCCAGCCGGAGAATATGCTGGGGTTGATTTAGTTAATCAAATTATTGCGAATCAGGTTGCCGAATCTCCAGTGTTGATTCATCTACCACGTATTGACGATGGCGAGACGGTTGGTGTGATCCAAAACCATAGTCTTGATCAGACGTTTCGTTTTGCAACTATTCCTAATTTATCAGTAACTATTTATGCCGGTACTACTATCTTATTAGAAGATGGTTCACAACCAGATCCTTTTCCATTAACTGCAGTAGAAGTGCCGATTGATCGTTTACCTGATGAAATGCCGCCTGAAGGTGGTTTAACACCATTTATTGTTGCCTTCCAGCCAGCCAATGCCACAGCTAGTCAGCCAATTGCGGTTACTTTCCCAAATCTTATCAATATCCCACCAGCAACTAATCTGACGCTGATGACTTTAGATCCTACTAAGGGAACTATGGTGTCATATGGCACCGGCACAGTTTCAGACGATGGTTTGAAGATTGTGCCAGATGCGGATCCGGCTAACCCAGGCAAACGCTTTGGTTTGGTACATTTCGATTGGCATGGCCCGGCTGGACCAGCGCCCAATCAGAATGATCCTTGTCCGAATGGCCCTTGTTTAGGTGACCCGGTGCACCTTTCTTCCGGGCTGGTGCTTGAACAACGTACAGATTTAGCAATGCCTGCACCTGGCGGTGGCATCTCAATACAGCGTAGTTACCGTACTATGTCGGCTAATGCTGGGCCTTTTGGTATTGGTTGGAATCATAATTATAGTTATTTTATAGCTGAGCAAACTCCAACCCCAAATAGCGCAATAATCAATTTCGTCGTCCCTACAGGTAATCGCTTTCCATTTTTTAATAATGGTGGCGGGATATTTACTAACACTACGGAACCTTCATTAAGCGGCGTGGTGATAGAAGTTAAACCTGGTCGGGTGGTTGATGTTACCTTTAAAAATGGCACAGTATTTCACTTTGCACCTACCAGGGAAGGTTTTGTTGTTGGTACAGATTTGCAAACAATTACCGATCTAAATGGCAACACCACGACACTGGTACGTAATCTTGCTAACTTTTTACAGATTACCGAAATTATTGACTCAGTTGGACGTAAATTTCAACTAAGTTATGGTAGCGGCAATCGTATCAGTGAAATACGTGACCCAATCGGACGCGTTGTTTCCTATAGTTATACCAGTTTTGGTCGCCTGCAGACAGTCACCGATCCAGAGGGAGGCGTTACACGTTACAGTTATGTGCGCCCTACCGCCTCATCTGAATTAAACCAATTAGAAACTATTACTGATGCACGTGGCATTGTTATCGCACGCAATTTCTATGGTTCGTATTATGGTCCGGCATGTAATGGTGCTACTGGGTTGTCTGATGATGATCTTGCTGCTATGTCAGTTGCTGCGCGTACAGCATGTTTGGATGATCTTGGTACAGTACAAGATGAACGGGTGTGGAAACAGATTGCTGCTGATGGCGGTGCGACACATTTTCGTTATACGCTGGCTAATCAAAGCTTAGTGCTAAGCCCAGTAATTCAAACCGCAGCTACTAATGCCTTAGGTCATACCACTGTTTATCGCTTTTCTACCCAAGGTCAGCCACTTGGTGTAACTGATCCAGCGGGTCAGAGCATGGTGTTTGAGCGTGAACCAGGGACTAATCAGTTGTTGGCTATACGGGGTAACGCTAGTTGTGAGTTCTGTGGCGATATTAGTGGTGGTGATAGTAGCCAGACAGTTGATAGTAATGGCAATATTTTAATCAGCACCGATGCGCAAGGTAATGTTAGTCGCTTTAGCTATGAATTACGCCTTAATAAATTAACCTTGGTGACTAATGCCTTAGGGCACAGCAATAGTTTTAATTATGATGCCAAAGGTAATTTACTTAGTTCGGTCGATGCTAACAGCAATGTAACCAATTTTAAATATAACAGTCGTGGATTACCGGTAGAGGCAATTGATGCCTTAGCTAATAAAACCAGATTAAGCTATGACACCTCTAGTAACCTAATAAAAACTACCGATGCTAAAGGTAATGCCATCCAATTTAGCTACGATGCGGTTGGTCGCGTAGTGGAGGTTGTTGATGCACAGGGTCGGCGTAGCAAAATAACTTATGATCAGCTAAATAGAGTTATTTCTCAAACCGATGCTAAGCAAAAACAGACTGTTTTTAGTTACGATACGATTGGTAATTTGTTATCGCTAACTGATGCACGTGGTAATACGGTTTCCTTTACTTACGATGAAATGAATCGTGTGGCAACACGTACTGATGCGGCCAGCCAGGTAGAAACCTTTGAGTATAATTTAACCAGCGATTTAATAAAATCAACTGACCGACGTGGTCAGATTACTGAATTTATTTATGATAAGTTAAGTCGCTTAATTACCACTAATTACACTGACGGCAGTGTTATTAATAATAGCTATGATGCACGTGGCAGATTAATTCGAACTGAAGATTCTGCTGGTGGGGTGCAAACCTTTGAGTACGATACTTTAGGTCGTTTAATCAACGAATCTGCTGCGAATGGAGCAATTAGCTATCAATACGATAAATTAGGTCAAATTGTTTCACGCCAAGTGGCTGGCCAAGAAGCAGTGACTTACACCTATGATGCAGCAGGTAATTTAGTCGCAGCCAGTGATGCACAAACTAACGTAAATTTTAGTCTTGATGCTTTAAACCGGCGCACAGACTTACAACGTGGCAACGGTGTAGTAACCAGTCAAAGCTTTGATGCACTTAGTCGTGTGTTAGCGATTAATCATAGTAATGCAGCCGGCGTTATTGATCAGCAAACTTATACTTATGATGATGTAGGTAATCGTAAATCATTAGCCAATACCATAGGAACACCATATGTAACACCACCAGCTACGGCTAATTATGACCAAGCGAATCGCTTAATACAACGTGGCGATTTTACTTATAGCTATGATGAAAATGGCAATCGGCTCACTAAAACAGGTTTACTAGGCACCACTAATTATTCCTGGGATAGCCGCAATCGTTTAATTGGGATTATTGAACCAGATGGTAAAACAACAGATTTTATTTATGATGTTTTTAATAACCTAATTTCACAGCAAGTTACTGGTTCAGCTAACAACCTAGATACTGCATATCTAGTTGATATCTCAAACAATGTAATTCAGCAAAATAGCAGTAACGGTGAGGTGTTATCAATACTGACAGGCATTGGTATTGATGATCATTTGGCGGTTACACATAGCGACGGTACGTTGGGTTATATTTTGCGTGATGCGCTGAATAGTACTGTAGCAACTACTGATAGCAGCGGCGCAGTTGGTCAACCGATTAGCTATGAACCTTATGGTCAGTTATCTAGTGTAACAACGACATTTCCAATTCAATATACCGGACGACTACCAGTTTCGGATGGATTGTATTATTATCGGGCAAGGTTTTATGATCCTGAGGCGGGTAGGTTTCTGAATGAGGATCCGATTGGGTTGGCTGGGGGGGTTAATAGTTATGGGTATGTTTTTCAGAACCCGATACTTTTTACTGACCCAACGGGTAAAAATCCACTTTTATTCTTTGCTGCTATAGCAACCGCTGGCACTATTACATTAGCAAAGAAATGCTCGAGTGGAATAGATAATGTATCAGAGGGCTTTAAAGCCGCAAGTGAACGTAGGTCTGCACTACAAGAACGAGCTGATTGTACCACCTCAAATTCATTATGTAGTGAAGCTACAGTACAAACACTTACAGATACTATCAATAGTGCTGACCAAAGGTTTCGTAGTAATACTGTGCAGGCTATTGAAAATTTAGGCACATCTGTACCAGGAACAACAATTACTGGTCCAATCCCTACACGTATAGTTGATGTTGTAAATAGTACAATTGTGAACACCATTACTTCATCTCAAAATAATGAATAAAATTTTATTTGTATTAATTATAGTTGGGTTGCTTAGTTTTTTAGCATTAATTCCTGGTGTTATAGATAGTGCAATTTATCATTATTACCGAATGATCAATGGAGAAACGATGAGATTTGATAACAAATGTTATTCGGTACCTGATGGTTGGTTTAAAACTACTAAACATATCGACAGCAATAGTGGATATATGCTATTGCAAATAAGGCAAGAAACATATGAGGATGCATCAGTATTCAGTGCGAATAAATATTTTCAACATCGTGTCCGTGATTCAGCATCGTTACAGCAGATAGACAATGATTTATACAGCATTATTTATAACGTACCTAGTTCATCAACGAATGGTGTGGCTCGTTATTGGTTAATTATTCCGAGCTACAATTTGATAGTGGACGGAAGAACTGTACCCATTACTGAATCTCTTTCTATAGGAATTCGTCCATCTAGTTGCTAGAACCAGCAACTCAGCGCATATAAGACTACCTAGATAAAACAACAAAAATGGTCAGGAGCTAAAGCATTTCGGCGCAAACATCAGCTTACCCCGGAGGAACTCTTTGAGCGTTACAGATGATTAAGGAAATAGCTATAAGTTTCATTACAGGTGCTGACACTGTAAAATATTGGAAGCTGATTTACAGTAGCATGCATGAAACTAAGACTATCTGGAGTAACGATTTCTATCCTCCTGCCAACTTAACCGAGAAACCCATTTTCTCGAGATAACTTCTCAATTTGTCGCGATGATCTCCTTGAATCTCAATCGTCCCCTCTTTATAAGTTCCGCCCGAACCACAATGCGCTTTGAGTTTCTTGGTAAGCCCTAACCAGTATTTTTCATTCTGAGGGAGTTCGCGAACCAATGGCGAACCAATGCACGAACCAATGGGGTCAGACTCTGAGGTATCCCCACGAATAAACCTTAAAAGACAGATAGATACGCTTTATCTTCCAATATAAAGTGGAATTATAGTGCGTTTCTGCAGCCCAAGGATTTGATTATTACCTGGTCATTTCATCACTTGGAGGCATTTAT
>JAJFJL010000023.1 GCA_021774055.1 Nitrosomonas sp.
TATACGGGTCGGAGCAAAATTATTAAATTTGAAGGTTGTTATCATGGTCATGATGATGCGCTATTGGTAAAAGCAGGCTCTGGCGCACTTACTTTTGGTCACCCAAGTTCAGCTGGAGTCCCCGAAGCAACTGTTGGGCATACGATTGTATTAGATTATAACGATGTGGCTAGCCAAGAAAAAACATTCCAACAATATGGTGATGAGATTGCGGCTGTTATTGTTGAGCCTGTTGCCGGAAATATGAATTTAGTCACACCTAAAGAAGCCTTCTTATCAACATTACGAGACCTTTGTACCAAGTATGGTAGTGTTTTAATTTTTGATGAAGTAATGACCGGGTTTCGTGTTGGCCCAACTTGCGCGCAAGGCTTATATAATATCAAACCAGATCTCACAACACTTGGTAAAGTAATTGGTGGAGGTATGCCAATGGCCGCATTTGGTGGCCGACGTGACATTATGCAATGCCTAGCCCCATTGGGTGCTGTTTATCAAGCAGGAACACTTTCAGGCAATCCAGTTGCTGTTGCCGCCGGTCTTGCTACATTAAATATAGTGCAACAAGATGGTTTTTATCAAGATCTTGGTGACAAAACCAAACAGCTTACCAATGGACTTACCGAGATAGCAAAAAAACATGGAATTGTTTTCTGCGCACAAGCTGTCGGTGGGATGTTTGGTCTTTATTTCCGCAAGCAGATACCTGAAAGCTTTGCAGAAGTAATGGAGTGTGACAAAGAAGCGTTTAACCGTTTCTTTCATGCAATGTTAGATGAGGGAGTTTATTTCGCACCATCTGCTTTTGAAGCTGGTTTTGTTTCTTCTGCACATAGTGATATTGAAATCAATAAAACATTGACTGCTGCAGAAAAAATATTTAGTAATTGGTGAATGTAAGTAAAATCCTTTATGATTTGGTTTACATTTTTAGAGTAGGGGGCTTTTTACGCACCAATGGTGCATAGAATGCACCCTACATAGCCACACAAAAAAACGGCTCATCTATTACCATTCCTCAGGTAGTAGATGAGCCGTTTTTTACAACTAATTTGTAGTAGTTGCTTACTTCAAGCTTGATATATATAAAGAAACTGCTCTTTTTTCTTGCATATTCATACGAGTAAGAACTTGGCGCATAACGTTGTTTCTATCATTTGCACGATCACCACTATTAAATGCATTTAATTGCGCTAAAGTATAGTCTGCATGCTGACCTGAAAGCTGTGGGTAATGTGGAGCGATTCCTTCTCCATTCGGCGAATGACAACTAGAACAAGCTGGCACTTCATTCTCCAGGTTACCTCCTAGATAAAGAATCTTACCTAATTCCATTAAGTCTTCATCATAATCAGCAGCTATTGTTGGCTTAGTCTCTTGCTGCGCATAATATGCAGCAAGATCTTTCATATCTTGTTCGGAAAGTGCCGCAACCATAGATCCCATTACTGGGCTGGTACGTTTTGCCTCACCATCACCATCAATTTTAAAATCTGACAATTGTTTAGCAGTATATTCTTCAAGTTGTCCGGCTAAGCTTGGATTAATAGGAATTACACTATTACCATCAACACTATGGCAACCTGCACAAACACCTGATGCAATTTCTAATCCTTTGCTAGCATCACCTTTGCCAGTTGCTATTGCATTGGTCGAAATAGATAATGTCAATGCAGTTATCAATGCTACGTTCATAATTATTTTCATATTTCGTATTCCATCCATCATTTGAAAGCTTCTAAAAAATCTGATATTCATATAGTTAACTTCGTATTTTAACAAGGCACGCGAATGTTCACAACTAAAACCTAAATCCTACCTAGGTTCTATTATGGTTTATGGTAATACGTAGATAAATTAAAATAGGCAGGGTTTATAATACACAAATTGATTAACCTAACCACCTATCCATAAAAAATATAATTACCTTTAAGAATAGCTATGAAAGTAAACATAAAAACTCCCCAAGAAATTGAAAAAATGCGCATTGCCGGTAGACTTGCCTCAGAAGTTCTTGATTATATTACGCCATTTGTTAAACCTGGCGTTAGTACCAATGAACTTAATACCCTTTGCCACAATTATATGGTTGATGTACAAAAAACAATTCCTGCACCACTCAACTATGCACCACCAGGACATACACCATTTCCAAAATCTATTTGTACATCTATCAATAAGCAAATTTGTCATGGCATTCCTAGTGAAAAAAAATTAAAAAATGGTGATATCGTCAATATTGATATTACTGTTATTAGCGATGGTTATCATGGAGATACTAGTCGCATGTTCTATGTAGGGGAGCCGTCAATTCAAGCCAAACGTTTGTGCGAATTAACCTATGAGGCGATGTGGCGTGGCATTGATGAGATTAAGGCGGGCAAGCATCTTGGTGATATCGGCAATGCTATTCAAAAACTAGCTGAAGGTGTTGGTTATAGTGTTGTTAAAGAATTTTGTGGGCATGGCATTGGCAAAAACTTTCATGAGGAACCGCAAGTTGTACATTATGGTCGCCGCCGGACTGGCATACAACTTGAAGCAGGCATGATTTTTACGGTTGAACCAATGATTAATGCAGGCAAGGCTGCTATTCGGAGCTTACCTGATGGATGGACAACTACAACTAAAGACAATAGCCTATCAGCACAATGGGAACACACTATACTAGTCACTGAAGATGGTTATGAAGTATTAACACTTTCTGCCGCAGCACCAGCAAAACCTAAATATCATTTCTAACAACAATCATAAACTTACTAACTGCTTGTATAGGACTATTAAAATGACGCCTAAACCAATAGAGACAAATTCGTCAGAGGACAACAAAGCTCAAAAAATCAATTTTAATGATATGCAGTTAAAAGTTAATGACAAGTTGCAAATTAGGCTAGTAACTACAGCAAAAACTACAGATAATAAAACTAGTAGTATCACAGTGATATTAATTGGTTATATTTACAGCAAAACATTACTAACATCATCACCAAAATTACCCCTAGTTGAAGGGGATAAAATTATGCTGCGTTATTTTAGTGGAAAAAATATCTTTAGCTTCTACTCTTTTGTCGACAAAAATATCTACCAGCCTTTTAAATACATGCACTTGTCATTTCCACAGCAAATATCTAGCCAAGTTGTTCGCAAATCAAAACGTATAGAAAGTAATATTAAAGCGAAGATAAATAACGACTCTCAGGCGATTATCACCAATATTAGTAGCACAGGTGCCAAAATAGAATCTGACGCAGATTTTGGAGAGGTTAGTTCATCCATTAAACTATCTTTTGTAGTAAATATTTATGGGAAACAAGCAAAACTTGAAATTCAGGCTATCATTAAAACAGTTAACTTTATAAATAAAAACAATCAAACGATTTTATGTTACGGAATTGAATTTGCTCAACCAGATTCTGAGCAATTATTTATATTAAACAGTTTAGTTCATAAGGAATTAGCTAAAGAATCTCGTAACATAATTTAGAAAAATGCGCCCGACTCTTCACTAATTTGCAAGTAGAGCAGGGTGGTAATAAAGCGATAGGCAGCTTGAAACCTAAACAACAACTTTTATCTTGTACCGGGAAAATATGAAATGGAATTTTTTGATATTTCATCTCAAACACTTTTAAATTTAACAAATCAAGAAGTTATTGTTTATATTTTAATCGGTTTTATTGTTCTTGTATCTGTTCTCTTGCTATTAAGAAGCAATAATTCTTATATAAACTATAGGATTAGAGATAACTTGCTTTCTAATGCTGAACATTCTTTTTTCTTAGTATTAAAGCAAGCTTTGATAGATGATTATGAAATATTTACAAAAGTGCGTATTGCAGATGTTCTTACACCGGAGAGTACATTAAGTAAAAAAGACTGGAATAAAGCATTCTATAAAATCTCATCCAAGCATTTTGATTATGTGCTTTGCGATAAGGACTCATTATTAGTTGTTGCTGTAATTGAATTAGATGATAAAAGTCATAATCAGCCCAATGTTAAGAAAAGAGATGCTTTTGTGGAAAAAGCTTGTTTAAGTGCAGGACTTAAATTATTACGTTTTCGTTGTCGCTCAAGTTATGACTCGCAAGCTATCCGAGACTTTGTATTAGATTCGTTAAATAAGTAAATAAATTTGATCCATTAGGCTGGATAAGCAAAGTTCATCCACCGTTTTGTGTAACATCCTGCTGATTACAAAAAATACACAAGTTTGCCTCCCTTGGCAGATTTGACCTATTGGTTTCGTGCAATTATGAAACTCACAGACCCAGTTATTAAAGCCGCAAAACCAAAGAACAAAACTTATTCCTTAGCTGATGGGCAGGGTCTTGTTTTATACATTCAGACTTCAGGTGCTAAATGGTGGCGTTATAGGTATCGGTATAACGAAAAAGGTCAAATGCTCTCACTTGGTGTTTATCCTGATGTGGGATTAAAAGCAGCACGGAATAAGCATGAGCAGCTTAGACAAATACTTAAAGAAGGCATTAATCCTTCACAATACCGCCAAGAACAAAAACTACTTGAAACCATAATAAAGAAAAACAGCTTTGAATCGGTAGCACGCCTATGGTGGGACAACTGGAAGCCAACACGAACAGAGCGGCATGCCCGCTATATCATGGTTAGGTTAGAAACAGATATTTTCCCAATTATTGGCAAGAAACCACTCAACGAAATAACCGCACCTATGCTGGTAACAATTATTAAGAAGATTGAATCCAGAGGTGCTTTAGATATAGCCAAGCGAGCATTAAGTACCTGTGGGCAAGTGCTACGTTATGCAGTTGCACATGGACTGGTCGAACGTAACGCAGCAGCAGACATAAAGCCAAGCGATGTACTGAAGCCAACAAAGAAAACCAATTATGCGCGATTGGATCAAAAAGAAGTACCTGAACTACTACGCAAGATTGATAGTTATAGCGGCAAACCATTAACAAAGTTAGCCTTGCTATTGATGTCTTATACCTTTGTGCGTACAGGTGAATTGATTGGTGCCAAGTGGGATGAAGTAGAGCTTGATAACCGTATGTGGCGCATACCAGCCAAACGTATGAAAATGAAAACCCCTCATATAATCCCATTATCGAATCAAGCTATATCTGTATTTAAAAAAATAAAGATATTTTCAAATAGCAGCAGTTTAGTATTCCCAAGTGAGCGTGGCCAAGGTAAAAGTATGAGCAACAATACTATTTTGTTTGCGCTTTACAGAATGGGTTATCGCTCACGTATGACCGGTCACGGATTTAGAGGGATAGCCTCGACCATACTCCATGAGCAAGGATATTCACATGAGCATATTGAAATCCAGCTTGCACATACTAAACGTAACGCGGTATCGGCTGCTTATGACCATGCTGTTTATCTGGAACCAAGGGCAAAAATGATGCAGGACTGGGCAAATCATCTTGATGCATTGAAATCAAATTCAGCACCATTTAAGGTCACTTAAGAATATTCTGTTTTTTCTCTTTTTTGGCTTGACAAAACTAAAAGTTGTTCTTAGAAATAAAAAGGTCATCATTAAAGCATGATATTTTATTTTTAGAATTGCATTAAATGTCAACCATAATTTTATGAGAACAAGTGGAGTAGATTTTGGAAAGTGAGTAACTTTGTGAGTAACTTTAATATTTTATAAATTAAAATGGCTTAAACAAAAGAATACAAGTTAATTTATGAATCCTTAACCCACATTCATGTAATATTTTATATGAAAATATACTTGTAATATGCGTATATTGAAGACATGCCTGTAGTATATATATATCAAAAGCATACTTATATCTCACATATATCGAAAGAATGCTTGCAGCATATGTATATCAAGAGCATACTTCGAAGTATATGTATGCCAAAAGTATGCTTGTGTGGCATATGTATCAAGATCATACTTGCAGTATATATATATATCAAAAGTATACTTGATATGCATATATATCAAAAAAGGATTGTTATGCTTGCAATTAGATTACCTAAAGAAATTGAACATCGTCTGGCTGAGCTAGCGGAAAAAACAGGCCGCACCAAAACATTTTATGCTCGTGAAGCCATTCTTAAACATCTTGATGAGATGGAAGAAAAATATCTCGCTATTGACCGCCTAGAGAAAGTAGGTAACCACTGGACACTAAACGAACCGGAGAAAGATGCTGATTTGGAAAGCAAATAGACTCGATGCAGCATCGCAGCGGAATCCGGGAACAACTTATCCTAATATCATAATCCCGGATTTCGCTACGCTACATCCAGGCTACTTGCTAGCAGTATCAATAAAATAAACAACGAATAAATATGAACAAAGACGATTTATTAAACAAAAGTTACCTCCATTGTTTTATTTATTTGTTACAAACCAAGTACGCTTTTTGCATCTTCCAGATCTATAGTTGGGGCATCTTTTTCCGCGTCTTTTGCTATTCTCAAGTTTTTTAAGTCTTCATAATCAGCAAGCTCTTCCTGTAGAATGATAAATTCATTATATGGAAGTACCACAAATTGTTTTTTTCCTTCTTGTTCAAGGATATTTGGATGTAGCAAGATCATATGGTTCCTTTTAATATTTATCGCTGGATGTAGCGTAGCGAAATCCGGGGACAATTTATCCAGATACCATAACCCCGGATTTCGCTACGCTACACCCAGGCTACTTGCTAAAAATACCAACTATAGAACTAACCTACGACAAACCTTAATTTAATATTTCTAAATCGAAATGTAAGTTTAAATGAATAGTCTATTAAAAAACTCTATATTGCTTTCGACATTCACTGGGCTATTGGTGTTTTCTTTAGGTCTTGTCGTATTAGTTGGGTGGTATTTTGGATTAAATTTCATTACTGCAATTCGCTCTGATTATATCCCTATGGCACCCAGTACCGCTTTATTGTTTACATTTAGCGGCCTAAGCGTGCTACTAAGGCAATTTTATTTACAGCATGAACAAGTGGCACGCAGTGAAAGAATTCTGCCTTTTGTTATTTTATCAGTTGCAATATTGTTGTTTGTTTTATCTGTGCAACACATTCATACAAGTTGGGAATATCTGGGGCTACCCATTACAGGAAGTGTGAGAGGCTCACCAATAGGCCATATGTCTCCCATTACAGCATTGAGTTTTATAGCAGTCGCTATTTCGTTAATTGCTTCTCACCATATATCAACAGAGCACCCCTTTTATGCCGTGATAGGTATGGGTATCGCCATTGCATTCTTTATGTTTTGCTTGATTTTCTTTCTGGCCTATTTATTCGGTGCCCCACTGCTTTATGATGGCGTCTTCATCCCCCCAGCCATTAACACATTACTTGGCTTTTTAATTCTAGCTATCGCATTGTTTGATACTTGCTATCATAGTGCCTCTTTATGTGACAACTGGTTAGGTAAGTTAGTAAAAAACTCTACTGTATTTATTTGGAGTTTTCTTGTTGGTGTGGCTACTATTATTTCTATTGCATACGCTTATCAGCGAGCCCACGAACAAGATTTCTATAATGAAGTTTCTGAACAAATTTCGGCTATTGCTGTCTTGAAAAGTAATGAGATACAGCACTACTACAATGAACGTATAGATAATGCTAGATTTTTTTCTCATTCACATTATTTTAAGGAACAGTTATTACCATTAATCGAAGATAATAACGCTTCATCTGCCAACTCTAATTTGATAAAAGTATTATCAGAAGCTAAACAGCATATGAATATCGAGAATATTTTTGTTCTTGATAACTCTGGCAAAATGCTTATTTCGACAATGCTTGAAAATCCGCAAATATCATCAACTATTAAAGATACTACAGCAAGGGAACTACCTTTAGACCAAGTTTATTTTCAAGATTTTTACCGTAATGAATTTGATGGAAAAGTTTACCTAGCACTTTTAACAACTATAAAACCAAGCAATCATTTGCCTAGTGTAGTTGTTGTTTTACGCATAGACCCACATACTTACCTATACCCTTTTATAAAACAATGGCCAATTATCAGTAACTCAGCAGAATCACTTTTAATTAGAAAAGAAGGTGATCATGTTGTGTTTTTGAATGATTTACGGTTTAAAAGCGAGACAGCCCTACAACTACGACATTCAATTAAAAACGAATCATTACCTGCTGCTAAAGCTGTTAATGGTTTTACGGGAATTGTGGAAGGAATTGATTACCGTAACATTAAAGTTATAGCTGATGTACGAGCTATACCGAAAACGCCATGGTTTATGGTCACCCGAATTGATCAGAGTGAAATTTATTCACCTCTAAAAGAGCGATTATGGTCAACTATAGTTTCAGTTTTTTCTATCATTATTACATTCGGCTTGGCATTTATAGTCATTTGGCGACAACAACGGTTAACATATTACAGAGAGCAATATGAGACCTCATTACGATTAAAAATTTATGGTCAGATATTTGCCCAAAATAGCGAAGGGATTATGGTTTGTGATGCAAATCAACAAATCAGTTTGGTCAATGATGCTTTTTCTAAAATAACTGGGTATTCAGCTCAAGAGGCTCTTGGTAATAGTTCTCAACTATTAAACTCTGGTAGTCAAGATCAAGCATTTTACAAGTCTATGTGGGCTAGTATTAATGAAAATGGAAGTTGGCAAGGAGAAATATTGAACAGGCGCAAGGATGGAACTAAGTATCCCGAATGGCTCACGATTAGTGTTTTACATAACACTGAAAGTGATGAAGTAAGTCATTATATTCGTGTGTTTAGTGATATTACCAAACATAAAGAAGATGAAGCAAGTATTCGTCACCTTGCTAACTTTGATTCATTAACTGGTCTACCTAACCGTACTCTATTAAAAGACCGAATTACTCAAACGATTAACTTCTCACAACGAGGGAACTACAGTTTCTCCATTCTGTTTTTTGATCTGGATCGCTTTAAAAATGTTAATGATAGGACTTACGCATTGACAACAGGTATAAATATTGGATCAAGATTTTTAATCTCTGGCATAGTGCGCTGAATAAATCCAGTAATAACGCTATTAAACAAATCTCGCTTAAGTTCATAACAATTATTGATGATCTCTGATG
>JAJFJL010000221.1 GCA_021774055.1 Nitrosomonas sp.
AAATTTATTAAAATTTATTATTATGGTGCTTTAATTAAAAATTTTTAGCATAAATACAACGCTTTTTTATAAATTTTTTTCATGCACGTTCCTAAGTCAGCACAAATGCTTTCCACCCAGCCAGGCAAAACAATACCAAAAATGCTGTAATTAAATCCCTAAACATAATACTGTAACCGATTTGCTGCTTAGATTTAATGT
Source organism: Nitrosomonas sp. (assembly GCA_021774055.1). Taxonomy (GTDB): domain Bacteria; phylum Pseudomonadota; class Gammaproteobacteria; order Burkholderiales; family Nitrosomonadaceae; genus Nitrosomonas. The sequence goes on from JAJFJL010000221.1 coordinate 202, forward strand.
AGTCAAACAGATGAAATAAAAGCAAAGCGGCTGTTTGCCAAGTCCAATTATCAGGGATAAAAAATAGTACCAAAATAAAACTGACAATTTTGCCCCATACTATTCCTGCATGGTTAGGAGCACCTAGTACTCTGCCGGTGATGTGGCAGGTCCAAATGCCTAATATAAATAGGATGGTAATCAATAATAAAAAATGAACTGGAGCAAAGTAATACTCAAGCAGCCAATAAAATGGAAATGCTACTAAGATACCAACAGTTCCAGGTACTTTTTGGCTTAGGCCGACACCACCACCAAATGAAATAAAATGAATAATATGGCTGGAGACAAAATCTAAATCTGGTTTGGGGTGTAGAGGCTTGGCAATTAGCTGATGGTTATCTGGTGTAGAAGTGGTCATAGCCTTTTGTCTCCGGCGTGATTGTTGCTAGATTCTTGTCTAGTACAAGCAAGCCTTTTCCTGGTGTAATTTTACCAATACATGTTAATGGTATTGATAATTTGAGTGCCAGTTGTTCAATTTTTATGCGTTTGGTTTCAGCGGCAGTAAAACAAAGCTCGTAGTCATCCCCGCCTGCTAATAGACAATTGATAGCCAGTGGTTGTGGTAAATATTTTTTTAATATTTTAGAACAAGCCAAAGTATCTATTTGAATTGTTGCTGCAACCTTAGAACTATTTAGAATATGTTCTAAATCTGCAATTAACCCATCAGAAATATCAATTGCGCTGTGCGCAAGATTAATTAATTGGCGTCCCAGATCAACACGTGCTACAGGTCTGAGTAATACCGCCATACATTGTTCAATTTCTTCAGGCTTTAGTTGTATCTGTTGTTGTAGATGAGCCAACCCTAGCGCGGCATCTCCTAAGTGACCTGATATCCAGATATCATCACCTGGTTTGGCACCGCTACGTCTTAAAGCTTTGCCTGACTCGACTTCACCAATGATTTGTACACAAATATTAAGTGGGCCAGCGGTTGTGTCGCCACCAATTAATTCTACCTGATGAGCTTGGGCAAGGTTAAAAAAACCATCAGCAAAAGCATTTAGCCAATCCTGGTTATTACTTAGATCTTTGGGTAAGGTTAACGCTAGTGTCACCCAACGTGGCTTTGCACCCATTGCCGCCATATCAGAAAGATTAACTGCTAATACTTTATGGCCTAGTTGATATGGATCTGTGTCTGGAAAAAAATGCTGGCCTGAGACTAGGCTATCAGCAGAAACTGCTAATTCCATCTGTGCTGTCGTATTAATCAGTGCAGCATCATCACCGATGCCTAAAACAGCATTACTACTAGGGCGGGTAAAATAACGTTGAATAATGTCAAATTCAGAATACATTATGGTGGTTTATGCGTGTTTGTTAGCCTTTTGTTTTTACGGATATTTCCACTGTACGTAACTGTGCGGCTTGTTTGTCTAAAATACCATTCACATATTTATGGCCATCCGTACCACCAAAACTTTTGGCTAATTCGATGGCCTCATTAATCACTATGCGATAAGGAATTTCTAAGAAATTAGTTAATTCATAGGTACTAATAAGCAAAATAGCAAACTCAACCGGACTTATTTCTTTTGAAGGACGGTCAAGGAGTGGTTGAATCTGTGCTGCAAGTGCTTCTACATCTTGTAGCACTCCATGTAATAATTTAATAAAATATTTTTTATCTGTTTTTGGAAATTCATTAGTTTCGCGTAGTTGTGTTTCAATAAAGTCCAAATCACCACCGGTAACACGCCACTGATAAATGCCTTGTAAAGCAAGTTCACGTGAGCGACGACGGCGACTTTTTTGTTTCTGAGGTTTTTTTACGGAAGTTGTCGGTAATGTTTCCGTGTTGGATGAAGTCATGGGTTAATGTCATCTAGTTTTGATAGTAAGTTGGCCATTTCTACAGCTGCTTGTGCTACCTCGGTACCTTTTTTATGCATACGTGAGATTGCTTGATCATCTGTCTCTGTGGTTAATATGCCATTAGCAATTGGAATGCCAGTGTCTAGTTGTACAGAAGTTAGTCCACCTGTCGATTCGTTAGAAACAACCTCAAAATGGTAGGTGTCACCTCTAACAACTGCACCTAGAGCAATTAATACGTCAAATTGATCGGATAAAGCCATTTTCTGTAAGGCTAATGGAATCTCTAGTGCGCCAGGAACTGTTACTAATAAAATATTTGAATCCTGTGTTCCGCATTTTTTTAATTCGTCGGTACAAGCACTAAGTAAGCCTTCACCAACATCAACATTAAAACGACTCATGACAATGCCAATGTGTAATTCAGATCCATCAAGACTTGCTTCAATTTCAAGAATATTGTCAAAATAGGCCATGTTAACTCCTGTGAATATTTTAATTAAATAGCAGGTGTGTAATTTTTAAAATAGTTTACACTTTTGATGTAAAAAATTACAAGCAGAGTGCATTCTATGTATGCACGTTCCTTAATATTGCTTGCTATCTTTTTGTGTTAAATGCCCGGTTACTTCAAGACCAAAGCCAGTTACACTAGGTAGTTTCCTAGGTGCTGCCAATAATCTCATTTTGCCGACATTAAGATCTTTTAGTATTTGTGCACCAATACCATGGTTACGTAGATCTGTTTTAATGATATTAGTTTGTTCTGATGTTGTTAATTTGATGCGATCTATTAATTCGGCAGAATTTTCCTTGCGATGCAACAATACAATTACACCTTGTCCGGCTTCAGCAATAATTTGCATGGCATCATTTACACTCCAAGAATGGGTGTTGTCATTAATATCTAACAAATCAATAACAGATAGCGGTTCATGTACCCGCACTAAGGTTTCTTGATCTGGATTTATTTCACCTTTTACTAAAGCAAGGTGTGTAGTGTTGGCGGTTTTGTCTAGATAGGCAGTTAAATGAAATTCGCCATGAATAGTTTGTATTGTTTGTTCAGCTACTCGCGCTACCAAGCTTTCAGTAAGGCTGCGATAATGAATAAGATCAGCAATTGTGCCAATTTTCAGTTTATGTTTAGTAGAAAACTCCACTAAATCAGGCAGCCTTGCCATACTGCCGTCATCTTTTAAAATTTCGCAAATCACCGATGCCGAGGTTAGCCCTGCCATGCCAGCTAAATCACAACCAGCCTCAGTATGACCTGCGCGCACCAACACCCCGCCATTTTGTGCCATTAAAGGAAAAATATGACCAGGCTGAATAATATCTTTTGGCGCAGCATTATTACTAACTGCAGCTTGTACAGTTTTAGCTCTATCGGCAGCAGAAATACCAGTAGTAACTCCGCTTGCAGCTTCAATAGAAAGTGTAAAATTAGTTCCCAACGGAGAATTATTAGCACTAACCATTAGCGGTAAATTTAGTTGTTGACAGCGATCTTCGGTCAATGTTAAACAAATTAACCCACGCCCATACATAGCCATAAAGTTAATAGCCTCTGGGGTAACAAAATCTGCAGCAAGAACTAAATCACCTTCATTTTCACGATCTTCTTCATCAACTAAAATCACCATTTTGCCATGTTTAAGATCGGCAATAATATCTTCAATAGTACTGATAATCATATCTGGAAGACTCCTCGTACCTTATGGTTAAACATTGATTAAGCGAGCAACATAACGCGCGAGCATATCAGTTTCAAGATTTACTTTTTTACCTACTGACAGCTCATTCAATGTAGTGACTGCCACAGTATGTGGGATTAAATTAACTGAAAAACAATCATTCACCACTTGATTGATAGTTAAACTGACGCCGTTAACTGTGATGGAACCTTTTGTAGCTATATATTTTAATAATAGTTCTGGTGTTTTAATGGATAGTAGAAAGCTCTCGCCGATTGATTTAAACTCAACAACTTCACCAATGCCATCAATATGACCGCTGACTAGATGACCGCCAAGTCGATCAGATAAACGCATCGCTTTTTCTAAATTGACGCGCTGATTTAAACAGCTTAGACCTTCAGTGCACATTAACGTTTCTTGCGAAACATCAACAGAAAATAATTGTGGTTTTATTGTAGTGACGGTGAGACAAGCACCATTGACTGCAATACTGTCGCCGACATTAACATCGTCCAGCTCTAATTCAGCGCATGTAATGCTTAAGTGTAAACCGCTATTTGAATCATTATTTATAGGTTTGATCTGCTTAATCTGACCGACAGCAGCAATGATTCCAGTGAACATCTAATAATTCCTTGTAAGGTTATATTTTTATTTTGGAACAGATGCCCAGAGTATCTGGGTGAAATTTGAGAAACAACAAAGTAACCCCGCATTATACCTAGATCCTACAGGTTATCGTGCATATAATGTGCAATAGATTGTTTCATAAAGTGAATTTTATCTTAGGTAGTAAACGGAACAATTTGCTGTGCAGAACCTTAGTTCATTATGCTATCTGATGCCGTTTTTGACACCTTTTCTCATATAATTCGGGCTACCAACTTAAAACGGAACAAAACTTATAATTAAAAAACACCCCTCTCTCTCGTCATTCCTGCGTGTTTCTAGCAGGAATGATGAGTAGGTTGCCCCGTCTTAAATTGGTATCCATAATTCACAAAGCATCAAAAGGGCTATTTACTGTTACCCCTGGCTTATTCAGTACATGCGTGTAAATCATAGTTGTTGATACGTCAGCATGACCCAATAGCTCTTGCACAGTTCGAATGTCATGGCCTGTTTCTAATAAGTGGGTTGCAAAAGAGTGACGCAAACAATGGCAATTAACCTTCTTGGTTAGTCCTGCGCTAACAGCAGCGTGTTTAATATGTTTTTGCAATCCATTTTCATGGATATGGTGTCGTCTTACAATATGAGTGCGCGGATCAACTGATAACCTCGCCGAAGGAAACACATATTGCCATCCCAGTTCTTTCACCGCATTAGGGTATTTACGTTCCAGTGCATCAGGTAAATAAACATTCGCTACATTGTTTTTAATATCTTGCTGATGTAAATCTTTTACATGTTCAATTTGTGACTTTAGTTGTTGAATTAATTTCAAAGGCAAAGGCACAACCCGATCTTTATTTCCCTTGGCATCACGAACCACAATATGTTGATAATCAAAATCAATATCAAACACACGTAATCGAATACATTCCATTAAGCGCATTCCACAACCATATAAAAGACTAGCCATAGTAAAAGATAACGGATGCTCAATAGCATTCAACAACAAGCCAACCTCGCGAATAGATAAAACAACCGGTAGCTTACGAGGTTTCTTTGATCTTGAAAAACCTTCTAAATCAAAAGATTCTCGTTTAAATACCTTTAAATATAAAAATGCTAAAGCACTGATAGCCTGCTTCTGAGTGTTAATAGCAACTTGTTTATTAACCACAAGATTAGTCAAAAAAGCGGAAACTTCACCTGCACCCATTTCATTCGGGTCTCGGAACTTATGGAAAGCAATAAAACGCACGATCCAGCCTAAATAACTTTTCTCGGTACGAATGGAATAATTTCGGGTACGTATTTCTGTGATTACCTGCTGCATTGAACTGGGAAATTTAGCCGCAACTTCACGAGTAAGAGAATCATCAAAATTTGCCTCATTAAATTGAGACAAGGGGATTTTTAGTTCTTCAATTTTTCTTATCGCAGGTTCATGGGCTAGATCCTTCCAGTGTTGCCAATTAAAATCAGCGACCCAGTCTGGTTTTACAAAATCAACAAACAAAATTTCAAGGGAATGGACCAGTTGCGAAAATTGCCAGGATTCCAGGTCATCATTTCTGCCTTTTATTTTAAAATATTCAATTAAGTCATTCTTTTGATGCAGCGCTAAACGCTTATCCTGAGCCTTAATATAATTTTCAACATGAATAACATACCAACGAGACGCTTGATCACTAATGCCATAACTAATGGTTTTAGCTATAAAATTATTCCAGAATCGTTCTGTTTTATCGTTGTTTTCGAGATTGTTTGTAGGCATGCATTAATTGCGGTTGGAGCTGAGAGTTGATTTATTATAGAATGATTGGTTATTATATTTCAATAAAAGATTGAATGTTATATAAATTACAAAAGACGGATTATGTATATATCACTGATAGGACAGAACGCGCTAGCGCGCGCTCTGTCCTATCGGACAAGCGTTGAGTTTCGCTACGCTTCACTCCAATAACTTGATAGTCATCCCGCTATCGCGTTCTGCCTATCAAGTCATTGGAGCAGAATTCTGTCTAATAT
>JAJFJL010000222.1 GCA_021774055.1 Nitrosomonas sp.
CGTACATTTAATTTTAGCTGAGGCACAATTGTTGCGTAAGTATGGCACACACCAAGATGTTTTTGATTTGCTTGGTGATGGACTAAAAAAGCAACCTGAGTCACCTGAGTTACTTTATGATCGTGCTTTAGCTGCTGACAAAATTGGAAAATTTGAAATTCTAGAGCAAGATCTACGTAAGTTAATTCAGATTAGGCCAGATAGCGCGCATGCTTATAATGCACTTGGCTATAGTATGGCAGAACGAGGTAAACGTTTGCCAGAAGCATTAGAGTTGATAGAAAAAGCTATCAAGCTCTCTCCTGATGATGCTTATATTATGGATAGCCTAGGATGGGTATATTATCGTATGGGTAATATTCAAGCTGGGCTTAATTATTTAAACCTAGCTTTTGCTGCTAACCCAGACCCTGAAATTGCAGCTCACCTAGGAGAAGTGCTATGGATGCAAGGAGCCAAAGAAGACGCTGAGAAAATATGGCGCTCAGCAATACAAGATAATCCTGATAATAAAGTCTTACTTGATACTATGCAGCGATTTATGCATTAAAATTTGGCATCCTTTAATACTACCTAGATCCTGTAAGTAATTGTGCGCATAATGTGTAACAGATTGTTTCATAGGGTGAATCTTGTTTTGTGTGGAATGCTTATTGATATTTCCAAAGAATAAGGTTTGCTATATGGAACGATCTGTTGTGCAGTATGTGTGCGATTATTTGCAGGATCTAGGTCATAGTGTATATTTGCATTCACACCACTTAATCGTTCGGAAATTGAATTGCTGATTAATTTTTGTATTGCGCTAATATCTTCTTTTACTAAAGCCATTTTAATGGTTCTCTTTAGTTCAATCTCTAATGCAGAATAGCATAACTAGTTGTAGGCTGGATAAGGAACGTGCATGGAATAAATTAGGCAACTATCTGGCATCCTTCATTATTCAGTTTACACTTTTCAATAAAACACAATTCCGTCATTCCTGCATGCTTTTGGCAGGAATCCATGTGATTGGCTTAGATTCCTGCTAAAAGCATGCAGGAATGACGGGGGAGAAGATATTTTTGGAGATTAAAAGTGTAAACTACTTCGAAGCTGATATGAAGAATGCCAACTATCTTTGTATTTAAGTCCATCTTCTGTGTTATGTAAGCAGTTACATAGCCGTGCTATACGCCTGTTTACACGCCCCCGTATCAAGTACGGGGCAGGCTTTGAATATGAACATAAATCCTGCGCTAGTTACCTAATTTATTTCATGCACGTTCCTAAGCTACAGCGCATACACCTTTCTTGAGGATGATTATATTTATCCATTTCCCGTAGTAGTCAATTATCTAGAGTTGCAAATATGCAACAAGCATAATTCAAAATACAATGGATTACTTGCAAAGAATATTGTTTTTGGGCAGAATGCGTGCTACTTGGTTTTATCTCGAGTTTTTTTAGGTGTTTGGTGGCCTCGGCGGAGGTATGTTGATTGTGTTCAATAGTGCTGTAAATAATGCGCAAGATGAGCATAAAGATGACACTAGATCCACAAACTACATTGAGTATGGTTTAAGTCACAATAAAATGATCAGTGCTGTAGTACAATGGTTCTGAACTAAACAGATGTTTGGGCATTCTGCTGAAATACTTTAGAATGAGGTGTTTCAGCAGAATGATGAGAGTTTTTTGAAGCGTAACAATGGCAGTAAATTTTTACGCTTCAAAAGATAACATTCTGTCTTGAAAAAGAATTTAGTCGACTGAAAACTTTTTAATATACACTTTATTATGCTAATTTTAGGAGAAAAAAAATGGCATTATCATTGGCAGTAAATGCAACAGCAGCCCAGAAATCGATAACTCAGGTTATTGAGGCGATGTTTGGGGTGCAACCAGGATATACCATCCTGAATTCATTAACCGAAGCGGAGAGTGCAACAAGTCTAGACGGTGTCGCAAATTTGTTAGTAGATTTTGTAGATGAGTCTAAAAAAGCAACTGCAGAAATTTTTGCTGCTGAAATTGTTACCAATTTAAATATTACAGAAGATATTGGCATTTCCGCTGAGAATGTGACCGCAGCAGTTAATTTTGTTGCGGACCGTTTGAATGAAGTTGATTCTTCAAATTGGGGTGCGACTATTCCATGGCTTGTAAGCTCATTTTCAGAATTAACTTCTGATCCTATTTATGGCGTAGCAGCAAGCGCATTCAATAGTGCGGTGACTTCATCACTAGATTATTCATTAGATGTTAACAATACCCAAATTAATGATGGTGGCGGTGCAACAAATATCTTTAACCTAACCACTGGTCAAGATAGTTTAATTGGTACTGCAAATAGTGATTCATTTATTGCACGTATCTTTGATAATCAAAATACTGCACAGTCAGGTGATGTAATTATCGGTGGCGCCGGTCAAGATTCACTTTTTGCTGATATTGGTTTATCACAGGATTTTGCTATTACGTTGGAAACAGACAGCGTAGAAAAACTTTCTGTTCGTGCCCAGGCAGCAGCAGAATTCGCTGATTTTAATGACAATAACTTGACTGATGCGGTTCAAATTGACGCTGAACGCATGGAAGGTACTGTTCACTATGAAACCAATAATTCACGTGCAGACGTTATCATTGAAGATGTGCGTATTGAACGAGTTGAAGCCTATGGTGATGACACAAATGAAATTACCCGAGATGTCACTGTTGCAATGGTTTCAACAGACCCAGGTTCTGTTGATTTGGGTGTTTATTTTGATCAACACTCTTTAGTTAAAGAGGGTGATAGTACTGAGACTGCGATAACGTTAAAAGTTGGTAACCAGGTTGAAGAAGCTGATTTTGATCCAGCTAATCCATTAGTTGATATTCCATTTACCGCTGCAGGATTTTTGCTGAATGGCGAGCAAATTGTTATTGAATTGGATCTAACTGATGTTGCAACTTACGATGATATGTTCGATGCCTTCAAGCTTGGTTTTGAAAATGCACAAGCAGCGAATCCTGAGCTTGAAGGTGTAACCTTGGTTAGATCAAACCTTACTGATGAATTCTTCAGTAGAGATGGTCAAGCAAGACTTGCAGATGAATATATATTGACGGTTAATCAGGGAACCTTGGAGCCGAGTGTGACTGGTTGGATTGCTGCGGATGGTTTGCCATCAAACAACGCGTTTTCTGGTCGAATTGAGACAGGTGATGTAACTGTTACTAGCAAGCTAATTACCTCAACTATTATCCTAGATGATGTCGGTCGCGGATCAATGGGTGGAGATTTGGTTGTTGGTGGCTTGTCTATTGGCGCGGCTAATCCAAATATCACCGGCGACACATCTACATCTGATTCAAAAGGTGTTGAACAGTTTGATATTACCGTGGAAGGAAGTAGTCAGTTACAAGAGATTCAATCTACCAATAACACTTTGGAAGAAGTATTTATTGTTAATGGTACGAAAAAAGGTGATTTGGTTGTTGCTGGAAGTACAAATAATGAAACTTATTTTGATTCGCCTGTTGGAATAAATGCTGACTCAACTAATGCAAGCGATCTGCCAGGAGTTGAAGAAAATGCAGGTTTCACTGATGTGCGTATTCTTGATGCTTCAGCGATGGAAGGTACAGTTAGTATTGATGCTGAATTAACTGCGTATGTGGTTGAAAAATACCTGGATAGAGTTGACGTTGCGGCAGATGCATCCGCAGATAATGTTGACTTTATTTATACGTTAGGTACTTCAGATGATAAGCTTGCCTTAAGGATTGCTAATGAAAACTTGGCCGCAGCAGGCACTACCACTAGAGAAGACTTTGATCTAATTATTAGTGGTGGTTCAGGCGATGATGAGATTAGAACTGAAATTGGTAACGGTGCTGGTACTGATGCAACTAACTGGTATGTCAATAGCAAAATAAACGCTAATCTAACAGTAAATGGTGGCAGTGGTGACGATACGATTGAAACCATAGGTGCTGGTGATTTTAATATCAATGCTGGCTCAGGTGACGATGCTGTTTATACTAATAATGATGGCAATGATAATGCAAACATAGCTTTTGTTGCTGAAGTTCAAACCTTAACTTTTGGTAGGGCTGGTGATTTAGATACAAATGGACAGGTAACCGTTACTTTAGCAGATGGGCAGAAATTCACTACCACTGGAATTGTTACAGGTGACTCAGCGAATGTAGTTGCTAGTGCAGTTATCGCTGCAATGACAGGAATCGGCAATAGTGTTAGTGCAGTTTTATCTGGAGCTGGTGATCAGATTGTATTAACTTATGGTTCTGGTTTTACACTTAGCAGTGATATCGATAACAATAGAGATATTCCTAGCGCCGTTATCTCATATATAGCAACAGATGCACAGGTTACGGTGGTTACTAATACTGTTGGCACAGCAGGCACGCCAGCTACTGATGCGGTATTTGAGAAACTAACTATAACCACAGCAGATATTGCTGGTTCTACGGTGGATGTTGTTTTTGCTAATGATGGATCAGCAGGTGGAACAACTGTAACTGTAACCGATACAGATGGTAATGGAACTATAACTGCATTTGAAGTGGCTCAACAAATTGCTGCACATTCTTTTTCAGCTTATGAGCTTGATACATCTATTTTTAACAATAACGACGGTAGCGGTTTTAACCCATCTTTGGGTCAAGTATTTTTGGTGGCTAAGTCCGCTGGTACTGTTGCTGACGTGTCAATTGCATCAGCTGCAGCTGCGGCCACTGTAACTACACAGGGTGCTGATGCAGGGGCGCAGGTTGATGGCGTATTTGAAGCGCAAACAATAACCGTTGAACATGGCGCTGATAGGTCTGGTCACATTACCTTGACAATAGATGGTGTTGCACATAGTGTTCCTGTAGGTTTAGGTAATGAGGTAAGTGTTGCGGCTGATATTGCTTCGTTTGTTAACAGCTTGTCAGGTGTTTCTGCGGTACAAGGTGCTGCAGGTTCAGCTTCCGCTAATGACGTAACGGTTACTTGGGGATCGTTTGGTGATAAATTAGACATTACCATGGTTGATGGTGCAATCATTAGCTCTTCAGTTGATGAAACAGTAAAAGGCATTGAAGCATCAACATCGTCTGCTGCAACTTGGGTTGTTAATGCGGTTAACGACGAACTTAATGATCTGCAAAGCAATGCTGCGGTTTCCAATGGTCTGCTTTTCAATTCAACCGTAACGGTAACTTTCTCTGGTGCAAATGAAGCGATTGGTGCTGGTGTAGTTCAAGATGCAGCGGTTGCATTTAATAATGGCTTTGAGAGCACCGTAATTATTCCAACGATTGAAAGCTTAGGTAGCCAGTTGCAAGTGAATCAGGCAATCAAAAAAGCTATTAATGAGAGTCCTGTTTTAAGTAAATTGCTAATTGCAGAAGACGGCTCGGCAAATACTTTAGTGATTACATCACGAATTGATGGTCGTATGGTTGAGGGTGATTTTGCGGTCGATATTCATGCTCCGCTTGCGTTAACTCCAGCTGAATTATCTGCATTAAATGTTGCTTATCGTGAATTACGCAATGATTCAACTTTGGGTGATTTAGATGAGGCCTCAATGATTGGCCAGATTCAGGCACAAATTGCAACCATCAATGCAACAAGTGCTTATGAAACTTCAAAGTTTGCGACAGAGGCTGGGATAGCAATTGCAGGTGATACTAGTACCTCAGCTAGTGACAATGTAATTAATCTTGGTTCAGGTGATGATGTGTTGGTACTTGGTACCGATGCTTCATCTAATGATGAAGTTGTTTTCACTGGATCTGATATTGGTCATAACACTATCGTTAACTTTGTTAATAATAGTAATACTGCAACCGACCATATTAATTTTTCAGCATATTTAAATGGATTGGAGACGAGGCCCGGCAGCTCTAGTGGTGTTTCTCAGACAGCGGTAGCAAATGTTTGGAATGATGCTAATTTGTCAGGTGGCGTTCAAACGGAAGCGAATGAAGTGTTGTTGTTTAATGATTTTCAAGAAGCTGGGAATAATGAAACTTGGAATCTACTGACAGCAAATGATTTGCTTGCTGCAATTAAAGGTACGAATTCTGGATCAGATGACTATGCTAATATTCATGAAGCCAGTTTAGATGTTGGTGATTCAAATGATAATTTTGTTGGAACAACGCTGAAGAATATAGTTATGATCGAAAATGATCGTAATGATGGCGAATACAAGGTATTTGAACTTACCTCAACAGGTGGAAACACTGATGAATATACCGCTGCTAGTTTATTAGGTATTATTGATTTTGGTGACTCAATTACTGTTCCTGGAACACAACAAGCACCTGGATCTGGGTCTGGCTTATCATTTACTTCTGCAGATGCATTAATACCTTCGTTTGATTTCGGTATAGATACATTAAGTTTCTCTGTTGGAGATGTCATTGATATACCAGTAGATACAATTACCAGAGATGGCATTCGTGTTATTAATGTGACTGATATAAATGGTGTAACTTCAACCATTACATTCACAGGCCTAACCTCAGGAAACGAATCGGCATTAACTGATTTTGCTAGTATCAATGCTTTGTTTGGTGCTGGTACGACTGATGGGGCGATTGATGGCGGCGCTCCTGCTCCTGGTCCTGGTCCTGGTCCTGGTCCTGGCCCTGGTGGCTCAACTAATCAAGTGGTTGATGCAACAACTGCAGCGGCACAATTGGATGCGGCAGGTTCGGATGTGACTTTCCAGATTACAGCTGGAACCTATGATCAGTCGATTGTAAATTTTGCAACTGGTGATATTCTAGATTTTCCGGCAACGAATACTCCAACAGTCATTAATGCATCATTTACTGATAACTTGGTTCAGTTGCAATTTGCTGATGCGGGTAATGTAGCCATTGTTACCTTGGTTGGTTTATCTAATGCTGATGATGCTGTGTTAAATAGTGTGAATGATTTTGATACATTATTTGGTGTCGGAACAATTATTTAAAGTATAAAATAGTTGGTGGATTAGTTTGGCCGGTGTTTCTGATATCAAATGATTGAATGGAACACTGGCCATTTTTTTGTGGATTAAGAAGGTAGCTGTATTAAAATTTGTTGAATTTTTATATTGGGTTCTGTAAGTGACGGTGTGTAATGTTTAACATGCTGTTTTTTTATGGAGTAGTTATTTATGGATGAGGTATCTTTCATTATTCGGTTTGTACTTTTAAAAGACAGAAAATCATATTGAAATAGTGTTGGGCATAGTTGCTATAAGATGTTTCTTAGGTGTCAAAGTGGGGGTGCGTTTTTTTCGTATCAACCTATCGAAAAGTAGCTTAACTTTTAACATCTAAAAAATTATTAGAAACCTCCGATTGATAAGTAATACCTTTACTAATTTATTTTTCTAATGATTTGGGTCGAAATTATAAATTTCTAGTACCTTTAAATCAGTGTGTTATAGATAGTAAATTTCTGGGTTTTTGCTATTTTTTTACTTTGGTGAATGTGTTGGGTAAGGTGATAGCTATCTTTTGTCATAGGATATGATTACAAAAGTGTAAATCGAATAATAAAGGATAACGTTGAAATATTTTAAGTTTAAGGTCATATTATAGTGTTGATAAATACATGTTTGATTGATTATGTAAGTTAAAATCTGGAGGTTAGGATGGCTAGTGTATTTTTAGATCTAAATGAAACATTTAATATCGGTTCAAACGCGAATGCGCGTGTATTTGGACAAACTGGTACTGAATTGGTTATAGTTGAAGCAGGTGCGGTTGGACTGGAACTTGATCAAAACGTAGAGCGTACTGATTTCTCTTCTAATGTGGGTGACTATAATTTCCTGCAGCAAGGTAATCGGCTGTTAGTGTTTACTGATGACACGTTAGTGGCCACAGTGCCAATTCAAGGTGATTCAGATGGTAGCCAGCTCGTATTTGCTGATGGTAGTGTTTCTGTAAAATTAACGGCAGGTGTGTTAAATTTAGGTGGAACCCCCGTCTCATCCTCGGTAGCTGGTACAGTGGTGCCTGCAGTTATTGATACGACAATAACAACAATGGCTGTTCCAACTCCAGGTGCAAGTATTGTAACGGTGAACGCAACAACAGCTGGAGAGCAGTTGGATGCGGCAGGTTCAGACGTAACTTTCGAGATTACAACAGGAAACTATAATCAAGTAATTGATAATTTTTCAGCAGGAGATATTCTGGATTTCCCTAACACCAATGCGCCAACTGTTAATAATGTTTCATTTACTGATAATACAGTTCAGTTGCAGTTTGCTGATGCTGGTCAAGTAGCTACTGTTACGTTAATTGGTTTGTCAACGGCAGATGATCCTTTGTTAAATAGCGTGGCTGATTTTGACACATTATTTGGTGTGGGAACAATTATTTAGGGTGTTATAAATTCGATACTTCACACGTATTGAATACATGCTGATAAATAAACAATGAATTTTCCTCATCCTTTATTGTTCGGTTTTCATTTAAGGTGGGGTGTGTTTTATGAACCAACGTTATAAATGGTGCGTGGAATGCACCCTGTTGGTAATTTTTTTGTATAAAAAATGTAACTCACATTGAGCGAGTATTATTTAAAATTTTTAATTTTCACTTGTTTAGAGTAAATTTACTTGAAAATTAGTTGATTAATACCCGTTCGACGTAAACTGTTTTTTAATAAAAAAATATGAAAGGTACCAAATTTTGCAAAAAAACTAATTAATTGAAAATTGATAAGTTGTATTTTTAGGTGTGGAGTGTTGTTTTTTTACTACTGTGGCATTATTGAGGAAATAACTTGGTTGGTTTAGTTTTCTAGTTATTTTGGTCAAAGATATAAATCTTTAGCGTTTTAAATCAGATGGTTGTATATTATAAAATTATGGTTTCTGATAATTTTAACTTTTCCTAAGGTATGGTCGAGAATAAAGTATTTTTAAATATTCAGATCGTTGGTTTAGGGGCTGTTGCCGTTTCACGCTAACCAATTGATTTGATTGTCTCTTTGCAGGATCTTCATGTCAACGAAATAGTTTATGTTTCAATGAGTTAAAACGAAACGGCAACAGCCACTAGTGTATGGCCCAGATAAAATTAATTGTCGATGGATCTGCTAATTTTATTAGAGGTTCAAAAATAGACAAGGTATAAATGTCCAAGTTTTTAAGTGGATAAACCCAGTCCAGTTAGAAACTCACAGTTTTTAACTGATATTTTGGAATTTCTTGCATAATAAAAATATGTTTTTATCAACTTATTTCGAGTTTTTTTGATAGTGAGGTACAGTAAAAGTTTGAACCATAGTAACTATGGTTCTCAAAATAGTTGGAGTTTAGTCAATATTGTGTTTGAGTAGCGACTTATTACCGTGTATATTGCGGGGCAGAATTCATTACTTTTTAGAAAATAAATTTTGGAGATTGAGATGGCTGATCTATTTTTAAATTCAGGCGAATTATTTAATGTTGGTACAAATGCGGGTACGCGTGTATTCGGGCAAGACGGAGTAGAAACAGTTGTTGTTGAATTAGGGGCTACTGGTTTAGTTGTTGATCAGAATGTTGAACGTGTTGATTTGTCTGCAAATGTTGGCGATTATAATTTTCAGCAACAAGGTAATCAGTTACTGGTTTTTCTAGGTACAGTATTGGTGGCTACGATACCAGTTCAAGGTGATGCCGATGGCAGTCAGATTGTATTTGCTGATGGCAGCGTATCAGCAACATTGGCTGCTGGCGTGATGACTTTAGGTGGGACAGCTGTATCACCTACAGCTGCAGATAAAGTGGTTCCTACAACCATTGATGCAACCACTACTACTGGAGCAACTCCAACCCCAGGTATCGGAGCTCAGTTCGTATTGACTTCTGCTTCAGATTCAATATCGGAAGGTTCTGGTTTAATTTATACCGTGACATCAGATAATCCAGTAACAGTGGACACGGTTGTCATCTTTAATGTAGTGCCAGATAATGGTACAGCACCAAACCAAGGAACAAATTCCACCAACCTAAATGACTTTGCTGGCGGAACGTTTAACCCAGTGGCTGTTACTATTCTAGCGGGTGGTACCACGGCAACTTTCTCAGTACTAGCAATTAATGATGGAGTAACTGAGTTACCAGAAAGATATAGCGTTACAGCCGAAGTTGCAGGAGCAGTATTAACTAAAACAACGACAGTATTGGATGGTGTACCTACTTTTAGTATTGCATCAAGTAGCCCGTCAGTAAATGAAGGTAATACTGCCGTTTTTAATGTATCAAGCACTGGAACAGTAGAGGGCGATACCATTAGCTATACAGTTTCTGGTGTCAGTGAAACTGATTTGGTAGGCGGCACTTTGTCTGGTGTAGCAACGATTGACGCTCAGGGTGTTGCGGTAATTACGCTTGATTTAGCCGCAGATAGGGTGACTGAAGGAGATGAGACGTTAACTGTTACTTTAGGTAGTGGGCAGTCAGCAAATGTAACCGTTACAGATACATCACTTACGCCAGTGTTTGCTGTAAGTGCTTCTGGTACCACCGTAGATGAAGGTTCAACAGCAACTTTTAATGTTACTTCAAGCAATACAGTGGCAGGCGATACCGTAAACTATACCCTCACAGGTGTAAGTGCAAATGATGTGGTTGGTGGCACAAATTCTTTAACTGGAACAGCAATTGTAGATGGTAGTGGAAATGCAATTATTTCGGTTAATTTGGAAAATGATAGAGTTACAGATCCTGGTGAGACATTAACATTAACATTAAGTAATGGCACTAGTGCTAGCTTAGGTATAAACGATACTTCAGAAGATCCTGCTTTTACTGTAGCTGCAGGTGCTGCGGAAGTAAATGAAGGTACAACAGCAATTTTCAATATCACATCAACAGACACAGTTGCAGGTGATGAGATATCTTATACGATTACAGGTATAGGGGAAGCTGATATCGTTAGTGGGTCTTTGACAGGCACTGCGATGGTTGATGCACTGGGTCAAGCAGTAGTTTCTATTGATTTGGCGAATGACAGAACAACTGAAGGCGATGAAACTATAACCTTTACAATATCAGGTGGTTCATCCGCTACTACCGTAGTGAAAGATACATCATTAAATCCTGCGTTCACTATAACAGCAGCGTCAGCAGCAGTAGATGAGGGTGCGACAGCTGTGTTTAATGTTGCGTCAACAGATACAGATGCAGGCGACACAGTGGCTTATACCATCACTGGAATAGATGAGAATGATATTGTTGGTGGTGCCTTAACAGGTACTGTAACAGTTGATGCAACAGGTGCAGCAGTTGTTTCTATTGACTTGTCTGTTGACAGGAAGACGGAAGGTGCAGAAACAATAAGCGTAACCTTGTCGGGTGGTTCAGTTGCGACTACAACCGTGAATGATACCTCTACAGACCCTGCATTTACTGTAACAGCAGCAGCAGCAGCAGTAGATGAGGGTGCGACAGCTGTGTTTAATATTGCATCAACAAATACAGTTGCAGGCGACACAGTGGCTTATACCATCACTGGAATAGATGAAGATGATATGGTTGGTGGAGCCTTAACAG
>JAJFJL010000223.1 GCA_021774055.1 Nitrosomonas sp.
ACAGCAAATTGATCAAAACTATAGCTATGACTTAATTAATCAGAATTGTGTAACTGAATTAATTCGCGCGCTAAACTCTGCTTTTCCAAATCAAGAAACTGGATACAAAAAATTAGGAGGATGGATAGAGCCAAATAACAAGCGTGCATTTATTCCACATCAATTCTATAAACTTATTACAGAACAGTTTCCTATCCAAAAAGAAGAAATCTATCATTCGCGTCGCTTACGCGAATTAGACAAATTAATGGCACAAGCAAGCTTCCTATCCGTATGGCCAAAAGAATCAAACACTATTAGCTCCACGCTATATAACCCAAGAACCGAAGATACACCGTTTCTTTTTTTTACAGATGACACATTATTATTACGACCAATTCTAGGAATCTCAAACTTTTTATGGGCAACAGCAAATAGCGTAAGCGGCATACTAACAGCCCCTATTGACAGCGGTGAACGCTTCTATCAGGGATTACGCGGCATGTTCTACAGCCTACCAGAAATCGCTTTTAGCAATATCCGTAAAGGAACTTATGGGTTTATCGAAATAGAAGCTACTAACACTACGCCATCAAAATAAAAACAACCACTAAAAATATATATCTTAAGTAACAAATTAGAGATACTAAAATTTTATAAATTTATTGGGAACTCAACCATAATACCGGAGTCTCTTAAAAGGATGACATTGAAGTTATCCTCCGTTTTCCCCTCCCTGAGACGGAGCCTTAAGTGGTATTAAGGCGATTCAATCCCCCGGTTTTACTCCCCTTTAGCCGGGGGTATTTTTTTGCCTAATCAAAAATATACATGATTAACATCAGTCTCAAAGTAGTTTCAGTTGGTGCGTAAAACGCACACCACCTTAGATGTAAACCTTGTTTGATGGTTTATGCAGCACTGGAATATCGTATCCGTGAAACACTAAAAAAACAAGCTGCAACCTTCCCAAGCCAACAAGGTAGAGAAACTGTATGTCCAACTGCTCGCTGGGTGTTTCAATATTTTAGCGGCGTTCATGTTCTTATCATTTCTCAAATGCAAGCTATTGCTCTTAATCTAAATAAGCATCATATCAACTTGTTAAAACTATTCGGCGTTGAATACAAAGAATTATATGCTGGACCTGGCTAATGGTGTGCGGAATGACGGTTCTTTGCTTTCTACTAAAAGAATAGTTGAGACTGCTAAATTAGCAGCTTAAACTGTAGGGGGTAAGTGAACGGTTGAAATCCCAAGCTATACCGCACCTCAGGTAATTTCTCCATTTTTATCCTCCGCTTCATACCTCAATTTTACAAAACGCTGGACTCTATGAAAACCAGCATACATTAGAGTTTAAGTACCTACGTAAAATTAAGTTAACAGTCAAAATGTGCCCAATTGTCACATTACATGATCTTCCGCGAATCAAGAATGTTAATTTAATTATGCCCGCCTACTTACTAGGCTCTACCATATTCATCTTCGTAACGAATAATGTCTCGCTCTCTTGGCTCCCCAAAAGCAGCTTCTAAGACACAAGCGTCAGTAATACCATATATTCTATGTTTTTCTTCTTTACTAATTTTTAAAATTTCACCTTCGTTCAAGATAAAACTAGCATCACCTTTTTGAGCTTTAATTTTTCCTTTAAGTACTATCCAGATTTCATCTCGGTTTTTGTGACTTTGTAAACTTGACTGTTCTCCTTTGCGGATAAAAAGCTTTTTTAACCAATAGGTAGCGTCTTTTTCTAAAACATGATATTCCCCCCAAGGCCTTTTTACTATTGTATGATTTTTTGATTGCATAGTCTTACCTCTAATATTTGCACGCTTGAAGAATACAAAGCAGGTCAGTCATTTCGATGGTTGCTACTCCGACAACTTGGTCAGCGGCGCCGTAATACAGAAATAAAGTTCCATGCATAACGACTGCACCACATGGAAAAACTACATTAGGAACTTCGCCATTTTTTTCATAATATGCTTCTGGTTCAAAGATTGGGTAATCAGTGCGACCAATAATTTTTGTTGGGTTGTCTAGGTCTGTTAAAACTGCACCCACTCGGTAGAACCAATCTTCTTCAGAAACACCGTGGTAGATCAAAACCCAACCTTTACCAGTTTTAATAGGTGGCGCAGAAATACCGACTTTTTTCGAATCCCACCATCCATTTCTTGGTAATATCCAACGGTATTCTTCCAACCACGTTGCGCCATCAAAACCCAGATTTTTATGGAAAGAAAGGTCTATATCATCTCCAATGCGATGAATAATTATATATTCCTCGCCAATTTTTTCTGGAAATATGGCTGCGTCCTTATTATCAAGTTCGGGTGGAGAGATCAGTACGGGGCGTGACCAATCCCATTTCTGTTTTAAAAAATCGTCCACCAAAATTGAGGTCAAAGCGACGCGCGGAGGATGGATTCCGTCAAAGGCAGTGTAGAACATGTAAATTTCATGATTTATCTTTACTATTCGGGGATCCTCTGTTCCCGAGTTACTTCCTGGCCGAAGTTTTTGTTCAAATGATTCACGGGGTGTGTAAACTGGTTCGGTGTGACGATAATCAATGTGGATACCATCTTGACTTGTCGCATAACCGATAACGGAAGTATTTTCTTCTGACATGGCCCGATAAAGTAAATGAACCTTTCCTTCCAAATAGATCGCTGCCGGGTTAAAGGTAAGTTTTGCCTCCCAAGGGTGGTCTCTGTTTGGCGTAATAATCGGATTTGATTGGGCACGTTTAAGTTTTAAAAAATTATCCTTCTTTTTAATCAATCTGCTAATGAGTGTCTCTAAACCAACAAAAAAAACAGCACAGGTAGTATCAGCCGCGCCGTAATAAACAGAAAAGACACCATCTTTAAGTAGTACACCTGAAGGGAATACAATATTCTGCACCATTCCATGTTTCTCATAGTATTCTTCTGGTGAGAGTAAAGAAAAATCTGTGCGACCGATTATTTTTAGCGGATTTTCTAAGTCCAGCAGCACTGCCTCAATGCCAAAGGTTTTATTGGATGTAAAATAGTTTCTGATATAAGAATAAATTAAAATCCAGCCATATGATGTTTTTATTGGTGGCGCGCCTACTTCAGCATGATCCTGTGGACGGCGCGTGAGGGGTAGAGAAAACTTCTCAAAGTCTTGATACCATTTTCCCCAACGGGACGCTTGCCAGAGTTCCTCTTCCATATCAAATGATGCCAGGCATATTTTGGCAGGTGGTTTATCAGTATTGACCGTTAATACTGCCCATATTTTGCCCTTAATTTTTTCCGAGAATAATGCCATTGCCTTGGCATTAAACGGTGTAACAAGATGTTTCTCATCAATATTTTTAAGATCACTACTTATCGCCACGCCAACTCTAATATCCTCCGCTTTAGGTGGCCAATTAGAAAGCGCAGTATAAAAAATATAGTATTTATCGTTAAACTTTGTTACTCGTGGATCTTCGCAGCCAAATTTTTCCCATTCAAGCTCTGCCTTAATAAATCGTTTTCGTTTGTAAAAATTTAGCCCGTCTTTACTTTCCGCAATACCAATATTAGAAACTTCCAGTCTTTTTCTAGCAATCATGTGGTAATGGGGTAGAGAAATAGCGCGATAAAGAAGAAAAATTTTATCTCCCTTCTGGATAGGGCAACCATTGAAAACAGCCTCTGCTTCCCAAGATTGATTTTTGTCCGGCTTTAGTATTGGATTTTTCTCAAACCTTTCAATAATCATGTTATTTTTTCCTTAAGTTGAGGTTCTTCCAGTGTTGTTAAAGCACCCAGGAATTCATCTAAATTGGCATAGGCAACGCTGACATAGCTGTCCGCAGCACCGTAATAAACCAGAAGTCTTCCATTTTTTATTATTGCTCCGCAGACATATATAACGCCTGCTTTGAAGCCGTTGTATTCGTAATTTTTTTCTGGTATTAAAATTGGTTTTTTGGCGCGGTAAAGAATTTTAGTCGGATCATTTAAATCAAGAAGCATAGCACCAACTTTATATTTATCCGGATCATCGCTATCCATCGCGTGATAGAATAAAAGCCAACCTGCTCTCGTTTTAAGTGGGGGGGCGCCAGCGCCTCTTATCCAGTTATCCCAGCAATTTGCTCTTCGGAAACTACCATCATAATAACTTTGAATATATTCACCTTCCTGAAATTCTAGGCTATCACGATAGGCAATAGATATTTCAGGACAGATACTGTGCAAGATAGCGTACTTGCCGTTTATTTTTTCAGGAAAGATAACCCAGTTTTTATGAACTTCGTCTGACGCAGAAATTAATCTGGAAGAACTCCATTTCCATCGCTTTTGCAAAAAATCTTCAGTTCTTATTGCTGCCAATCCCACCCTCAAGCCCTCACCGCAAGCAGTGTAAGTCATGTAAAGTTTATTTTCTTCAGCTACCTGGACGATACGCGGATCTTCGGCGCCACCAAAACTGCCGCCAGAAGCGAAAGAGTGATAATTGAAAACCGAATAATTTATCCTATGTTCATAGATAGGATAAGGTGAGCGTTCGTCAATTCTAATTCCGTCATTAGAAGCGGCATAGCCCAAGCGAGAGATACCGTCATCTCCAATAGCTCGATATATAAAGTGAATTTTATCTCCTAACTGGATAACGCCGGAGTTAAAAGTTTGCCGGGTTTCCCAGCCGCTAGCGTGATCTGGCGAAATAATAGGATTTTCTTCTGATCGTATAAAGTCAAACATCTTGATTTTCTTTTTCTTAGCAACATATTTCTTTAATATTTTCATTATTTTTCCAAATAAGTAGGTATGACTAATCAACACGTCTGCCAAAATAAAAAATCAGCAAAGAACTGGAATTACATTACCCTCAATACACTGATTTCATTTAACTAAATAATGTTGACTTTGCTTGGAATCATTAAAAAACTAAATTAATGAAGCTATTATTAACCTGAGTTCGGGATAAGAACAGGTGGAAATTTATTGCTTATTCTTGAATGCCGGCCCGCCTAAAAGCATCTCATTCCGTCATTCCTGCTAAAAAACATACAGGTGTGTAGGAAAAATAAACGCCCTTTTTCACCAAAAAAAATGTACCAGCAGCCCAATAAACTGTCAAATACACCAACAACCGATTCAAAAGTTACTTATTGCCAACTCAATTAACACAAAATATTCGCAATTCGTGTGGCTATTGGCACTTCAGGCAAATGACGGCCAAGAGGAATCGCGACCCAATACCGGAAAAGAGCCGTAAAGAATGGACAACGGTTTAGAATCAGCAATATCTAGTTTCTCTTTGTCAAAGTCTTCAATTGCTTCCCAACCATCAGCACCGCTAACCATAGCGCAGACCATTAGCACAATAATGTCAATTAACATATGAGCATTATTACGGTCAATTCTAGGATCTTCCAGTGAAGAGAGGTAGTTAATAAGGCTTGTTGTCACGAGAATCTCCTAAAATAAGATCTCGCAATGATCTTATACTGTGATAATTTTACGCAAGTTTTAATGCGATACCCCTGTGACAAAAACCACTACATGTGCAGGATCACCCATTTTTCTTTATCTTTTAAGTTAACTTGATGACCAATAGAGATATATTCTTATAACCAACGTTTTGAGACACTAGTTACTCGCGCAATTCCTGCTAGTGAGATTCTTTCTAGCAATAATTTATCAATAAGATTTTTTGTTTCTTTAGTGTAAGTGACTGTACCCATTGTAAATAAATATTTCCATGGGTTTTCGTTCAGACACTAACCAACCTGAGTTCGGGATAAGAGAACGTAATGATTTGTCATTATTTTTTGAGTGCCAGATTGCCTGAAAGCGTATCTTCCCGTCATTCATGCATACTTTTAGCAGAAATCTAGCGGCATTGATTCCTGCTAAAAGTATGCAGGAATGACGTCGTATTGGGGATTTTATAGGGTTTGATTGAAAACTTTATAACATATAGGAGTATCTATTAAAATCAAAAGATATTATCCCTAACTCAGGTTAACTAATCTAATTAATCCGCATGCTGTGAACTCACTTACAGCTTCGACATGAAACTGGTGCGGCATCTTGATAGTTGTTACCCTAGCATACTGTTAAGAAATTTTGTTGCTTCCAGTTCCAGGAGTAAACAACACAGTGAATTGGGAGCCTTGACCTTTTATGCTTTCAAAGGACACTGTCCAACTGTAACGTTCACAGATCCGTTGAACAATTGTCAGACCCAACCCAACTCTATTCGTACCACCTGAGTTATTTTTCACATAATATTTGAATATTTGGGCCTGCGTAGTCGCATCTATACCTATTCCGGTATCGCTAACGGTAAGCTGATTAGATAATATTGATACAGTAATTGAACCCTTCTCAGTATATCGAAAAGCATTTCGTATCAGGTTAGCTATAAGAACACAAAGGATTCCTGTGGGTGCCGACACTTCTAGTTGTTCATTTTCTTCAACTATTACTTCAACAAGTTTGTTTCCTAACCATACGCGTTGCTGTTCAATTACTTTACGGACAATTTCTTCCATATTACAAACATCATGGTATCTAGTTGATTCATCATTGATCTGTGCCAATACTAAAAAGGTATCAATCAATTCAGACATCTCTCCCACTGCACGTTGAATTCTTTGAATTTGCGCGTATTCTTTGGCAGACAAATCTGATTTTGTCGCCAATACTTCTGCAGCCAAGCCTATGCTAGTTACTGGCGTTCTTAACTCATGACTCACGTTACTCGCAAACTCTTTTTCTCTGATCAACAGATGTTGCAATTGTTCGTGGTAGTGCTTTAATTTGCGGGCCAAAACACCGATTTCATCATCACTAAACTCTGATAAATCCAAGGACTCACCTGGCTGGTTCTTAAACGCTTTAACTTGGCTAGCAAGCTGTCTAATAGGACGAATAACTTGATGTGCCACCCCCCAACCAATAATAAATGCGATTACTAAAGTTGCAATCGAACAAAACCAAACCAGACGAATAAAATCACGTTCACGCTTGTGAATGCTAGTATCGTCAAATTGCACGACATAACGGGTATTGTCAATATGCTCAATCAGTATTCGATAGTCTTGATTATCGTATGTAACTTCATGTATACCCTGAGGAAGGTTACGCACATGTTGCGACATACTGCCTATTTCATCAAGTGGAGCAGTGTAAATACTGATGGTTGCACGTGAAGGGGAAGGCTCTGGAACCTGCGCAGTATCTTTAGTGCGTAGTCGTAATTCCACAAGCTCAGAGTATAGTATGTCATCTAGTACGCTTGTCTCGATTGATTTCAATGCAACAACCAAACCCAACCCAAACATAATGGTTAACACCGCTCCAAATAACAGAAACGCGAGGGTAATGCGCCAACCTAGGCGCTTAGCTGTTTGCATTCTTGTCTGTAAGTTTGTACCCAAAACCGCGTACAGTATGTAAAAGCGGACAATCAAACGGTTTGTTAACAACCTGCCGTAGATTAGAGAGATGGGTACGTAAAGCATCACTATCCGGTGGGTTGTCCTGCCAAACTGCGTACTCAAGTTCTTCACGCTTAATGACTCTATGTGGGTTCTGCATAAAAAATGTTAATAGTCTAAATAGAGTTGGATTAAGTTCGATATATTTGCCAGCTCGATATACTTCGTGAGCGTCCACATTGAGTGAGAGATCCCCAACCGACAATCGTGAAGTCGGGGTGCGGCCGATACGTTCGGACAATACTTTAACGCGTGCAGCTAATTCTTTCAGAGAAAAAGGCTTGGCTAAATAATCATCTGCACCAGATTTAAAGCCTTCCAATTTATTTTCAAGTGAATCTCTAGCTGTTAACATGATTACTGGTACTGAGCGATGCGCATCTTGTCGAAGCCGACGGCAAAGGTCGGTGCCATCAATATCCGGTAAACCTAAGTCCAGAATGACCACGTCGTAGTCTTTAGTAACCGCAAGATGTAAACCTGTCACTCCATCGCATGCCGCATCAATTGTGTAACCTAGCCCTTCCAAATAATCATAGATGCTGGCTGCTATGTCTTGATTGTCCTCTATGATAAGCACTTTCATGGACAACTCCTAGATAAAATAAAAAGGCCGAAGACAACAATATAAGGCACCCTTCATCATTCGGCTTACATTTAAGGTAGGGTGCGTTTTACGCACCAACGTTATAAATGGTGCATGGAATGCACCCTACTTATGATTTTTTTGGTATCAAAAGTGTAAACTACTTTGGGGTTGATATGAAGTATGCTCAATATCTTGAGTTCCGGCTTGCTTGAAAGCGTCCCTTCTCGTCATCCCCGCATGCTTTTAGCAGGAATCAATGCCGCTAGATTTCATGAAAATTTGACTGAGAACTTTATAACACACAAGAATATCTATTAAAATCAATAGCTGTTATCCACAACCCAGGATCCAGGTATTATCTTTATTCGAAGGCGAAGTATACCCTCCCTCAAACACACAAATAGTTCTTTAAAAAAATACAGAGACAATTGTTATTGTAAGTGATCACTGTTGTTTTTTATATTATCAAAGTAACGTTTGATAACAGATTTGCCTGGCATTTTTTCATGTTTGGTATATACCAAAAAGTAAACAATGCCATGTAGCGCCATAGCAATCAATAAGCCTTCAAAAATACCAACCTGAAATACCAGGGCAGCGGTTAAAAACGCTAACATTAATGCATAAGGACCATGATGCGTAACATGTGCCAGTCCGGCGATCATTTTGTAGCCAGTAAACATCATGATTGCCGCCAATGCAAATTTTGGCAAATAATCTAGATACTGCGTGTTAAATGTAAAGAAACAAACAACAGAACCTATAATTAAGACGGAAAACTTAGTCACTGCGCCAGCTAGCTTATTAGTTGTACTTTTAGCCAGACCATCTAGGTTAGTCATGCCATGAAAAAAACTTGAACCCATGTTAGCAATCCAAATAGCAAGCAAGCTATTATTACTGTTTGTTTTGCGTCCTAACGGGTCAATTTTCTCAATTGCAGCGTTACTCATTACTTGCTCAATGACATCAACAATCGCCAGCATGGCACAAAATAGCACCATATAGACTAGCATCATAATAGAGATATTAGCTTCTGGTAATGGCAATTTTATATGAAGATCAATATCTTCCACAAAAATCATTGGCACCGTAATGAATTGCGCCAGTAACGCACCACCTAGAATTAATACAAAGTATGGAATGGCTGGCTGGGTATTCTTGAACTTAGAAAACAAAAACAGGAAAACTCCGAGAC
>JAJFJL010000224.1 GCA_021774055.1 Nitrosomonas sp.
GTGTTAACTTTACTATTTATAACACTTTTTTCTAACTTGATTAATTTTTGTGCTTTTTGATTGTACTTTTAAAACAATTAGTTGCGTGCAATGTAAGTGTTTTCCTGTGTTTGCGGTTGGGTTGTGTAGGTGTTTGCTATAAATTGTGGGTTATTACAGTATGTCAAGTTATTGATTAATTTTATTGTTAAATCCTATCCACAATTTCTGTGGATAACTTTGTGGTTAACTTGTAGATTACGGTGTTAACTTGACTATTTGTAACACTTTTTTCTAATTTGATTAATTTTTAAACATCTATTTTGTTGTGTATAAACAATCTGTTATTGATATGTTTAGTATTTATGCGGGTTTGTGTATAAATTACGTTAAGATTTGCTTTAAGTTGTGGGTTGTTGCAAGATGTCAAGCTATTTTTTTGGGTTTGTCAATACGTAGATGTTGAATTACTCAATCGTGATCAAGTTAGTTGATGTTTGTTGGTCGACTGTGCCTATTTTAGCAGCTGTATAACCTGCATCAATAAGTGCCTGTAAGCATTTACTGGTGGCATGATCAGGGATGCCTGCTAATAGTCCGCCTGCTGTTTGAGGGTCGAATAATAAAGACAAGGTTGGATGCTGGGTGGTTTCGCTTAAATAGTTTATAGCTTGCTTGTTGGCAGCATAAAGTGTGCTTCTAACTCCCTGTTCGCTACATGTCTCGGCACCCTCTAAAGTGGGTATTTTGTCTAGTGTTAGTGTCGCAGTGCATTTGGATGCAGTAAGCATTTCTTGTAAATGTCCTAATAAGCCAAAACCGGTTATGTCGGTGCAACTTTGGGCACCATATGTTTGTAAGATAGTAGCAGCAGTACGGTTGCTTTGTAGCATGAAAGTGAAAGCATTATCTAACCAACGGCCCTGGCAACGGGCGGACATGTTAGCAGCTAGTAATACACCGGTTCCAAGAGGTTTGGTTAAAATTAAGTTGTCGCCATGCTTGAGCCCTGCTTTGGTTAATGCTTTTCCTGGTAGCAAGGTGCCATTGACGCTTAAACCAACAGCTAATTCAGGCCCTTCTCCACTATGTCCGCCGACTAAGAGAGTATTCTCATCATCTAATGTTTTTAATATTCCTTGCATTAAATGTAGCAGCGTTTGCTGCATGATTGCAGCTTGGTTGTAAGGGATTACTGCGGTTACTAGAGCTGAATGAGGTTTTGCCCCCATGGCGTAAATGTCACCCAGGCTGTGGGTTGCAGCAATTTGGCCAAATAAATATGGGTCGTCAATAAAACTTCTGAAAAAGTCGACAGACTGTATCCAATGCACACCAGGTGGTGGGTTGATAATCACCGCATCATCGTTTTGCTTGCTAACGATATCTGGGTGGCTGGAGATATCTAATTGTGTTAACACATTTTGTAAAATATGGCTGCTTACTTTAGCACCACAACCACCACATCGCATTTTGGTTTCGTTATCGGCGGGATTAATTTTCATTGGCGTTGGTTTAAAGCGCGCCATAAATTGTCGATCAATAAAATCTTTCCAATACCAAATCAATTTTCCTTTGGCAAACAATGCACCGCGTGAGGCAATAGCATGACGCTCACCAGTTGCTAATAAACTTAAAAAGTGATGCTGTGGTTTAAATGTTTTTAAATCATGTTGCTGTAGTGTGGCACGTAAATTTTTGCTTAGAATTGGTCCTTGGCGCACCGCATAAACCCCAGCTTTAGGTAACGGGTTAGGAGTAAATGCAGCGCTGTCACCGACCGCAAATACATCAGGGTGTGAAATGCTACGTAGAAATTTATCAACTTGTATAAAACCTTTGTTATCACATTTTAGACCGCTAGTTGCTTGCCATGGCTGTGCTCCAGCATTAATTGTCCAAGTGACAAAATCAGCATCTAGAGATTGTCCGGTATTAAGTAACAATTTATTTGTAGTGCTGCAAGTGACCCGGTGACTAGTGATAACTTTGATGTTTTTTGTTTTTAAATGGTGTTGAAAAAAATTTTGAACCTGTTGGTTATGAGATGACAAGATATGTTCATCTGCACAAACCAGAGTGAAGTTTGCCTGAATAGAGGTTGTTTGATTTATGCGATAGTGCATGGCAAGTAATATTTCAATGCCAGCAGCACCACCACCGACCACGATAATGTTTTGAGGTTTATTAGTTAGCTTAATTGAATCCAACCATGCGAGCCAATGCTGGAGGAATTTTTTAACCGGTTTGATGGCATAGCCATAGGTGTAGGCATCTTTAATAGTGTGTAGTAAAGGTAGTGAACCACAGTTGATGGATAATAAGTCATAACGCAATGGCGGGTGTTGCTGGCAGATTATTTTGTTGCTGGCAGAGTCTAGTTGCTGCACAGAGCTACGGATAAAACGAATGCCGGCCCATTGGCAAAGCTTACGTAAGTCTATATGGCAATCATCAAAAGAATAGTGACCAGCTATCAAGCCAGGCAGCATTCCTGAGTAGGGTGTGTAGGTATCTTCGCTGATCAATGTGGTCATGACATTAGGAAGAGATCGCATACCTAAGCTTTTTATAACAGCGACATGACTATGGCCGCCACCAATTAAGACTAAATCTTTTTTTTTGATAGATGAATAAGAATTCATGGCATGATTATTATGATTGCATACTAAATTTGTTGGTAAAAGCGTGAAGACGTGTGAGAAAAATCATTCATAATGCCATATTTATCAAATTTAGCAGGCATTTCTGTAGTGAATTAAGTAGAATGCACGGTCATACATCTCTACTTAGGGACGAGGAAATAATACTTTATCCATTTAGACTTGTCTTTTTACTCTTATTTTTCGTTGGTCCTTCGGTTACATAGAATAACTATGCGCCCTACGGACCGTCTCAAATCAGAGCAAAATGACTTCGCCTAAATGGACAAACTATTATTACCTCGTCCCTTATCATTAAGGTGTGAGTAGTATATCTGTGGATTATTACGATTAATGACTTTGTTAATATACTTAAGGAGGGTATCAATGAAATCAAAAAAAATCAGCACCTTGTCAGCAAGCATTGCACTTTTGTTAGCGGCAGGTTTGTTATCTGGTTGTGCCGGTGAGGCAGAAGAAGGTGAGGGAGAGGTTACCAGTAAAGAAATCGTCGGTGAGCCTATTTTAACTGACGAAGCAGTGATTGAGCCGATTTATGACGCTGAGTATGCTGAAGATATCGGTAATGCTGTGATAGAAGGAGGCGATAATTTTTCTGATATTGATGGTGTTGAAACAATGCCTGAAATGTTTGATGACGCTGTTGAGCTATTTGATGAAACAGTGGAAACAATTGGTGATGAAGCAATGGATATGGGTGATATCAGTGATGATATTGTTACAGATTCGGTTGAAGAATTTGAAGCAGAGGCTGCATCAATAATTGAGGAAGTTGAGCAAACACTCGCTGTGGTTGATGATGGCGCTGATGTTGTAACAATAACTTCTGAGATTATTCGTGGCATTCAGCAATCACTGACAAATGCAGGTTTTAATCCCGGCCCGGCTGATGGTATCAGTGGTCCAAGAACAATGGGTGCGCTTGCAAGCTTCCAGGAACAAAACGGTCTTGCTGCTGGGCAAGTAACGAAAGATACTTTGCGTGCACTTGGTGTAGATTTCTAAGTTTTTTGAGATAGTGAGTTGGTAACAAATGAATCAGGCAGTTTAATTGCTCCCTGGTTCATTTGTTTTTTGCACGTATCTAGTACCTACACGCTAAATATTCAGGAAAGTCTGCAGCACAAATTGCCGATAACTGCGTTGAAGAAACTTGACGTATACTCAATATGCCTGCGTTTCTCCGCCTTGTTCTCGGCAATTTTTGCATCCCCATATTTTCCTGGTTATTTAGTGTGCAAGGCACTAGGCATCTTTCATGCTTTTATTTACATTAAGGTGGGGTGTTTTTTTATGCACCAATAAATAACCTGAGTAATTGGTGGTTCCTCAGTTGCCCAAGTTATTTGATTCTTACCTAGGTCTTATATTGTTGTTATTCCATGCTAATCATGTTTGCAAAGATAGGTGGAATAGTTACGTTTTTGAAGAAATTTTGGAGGACTAATGTATGGGCGTTCCTTTACGTCAGCAGATAGCAGTTGGTAGTTATTTAATCAAGCAAAAGTTAAAAGGGGTTAAAAAATACCCACTAGTTTTGATGCTAGAGCCATTATTTCGTTGCAATTTAGCGTGTGGTGGTTGCGGTAAAATTGCGCACTCAGAAGACATTCTTGATCGTCGTCTTTCATATGAAGAATGCATGCAGGCGGTTGATGAATGCGGCGCGCCAATGGTTTCAATTCCAGGTGGGGAGCCGCTGTTACATAAAGAAATGCCGAAAATTGTAGAAGGAATTGTTGCGCGCAAAAAATACGTTTATTTATGTACCAATGCGCTGCTACTGAAAAAAAGAATTAAAGACTATACTCCATCACCTTACTTGACCATGTCAATTCATTTGGATGGTTTAAAAGAACGGCACGATGCTTCAGTTTGTCAGGACGGCGTATTTGATCGTGCGGTTGAAGCTATTAAATTAGCTTTGGATAAAGGATTTAGAGTAACCGTCAACTGCACTCTGTTTCAAGGAGAAACCCCAGGTGATGTCGCTGAATTCCTTGATTATGCCACTGAGTTAGGAGTTGAAGGTGCCACTATTGCACCAGGATTTAGTTATGAAGATGCTCCACAACAGGATGTTTTTATCAAAGGTGTTGATACCAAAAATTTGTTCCGGGGTATTTTTGAATTAGGTAAAAAACGTAAAAAGAAATGGGTACTGAATCACTCCGCCCTTTATCTTGATTTTCTAGCGGGTAATCAAGATTACCAATGTACCCCATGGGGTAACCCGACACGCAATGTGTTTGGTTGGCAAAAACCTTGTTACTTATTGTCGGATGAAGGCTATGTTGATAGTTTTCAAGAGTTGTTAGATGAGACACCTTGGGAAAAATATGGCAATGCGAATAACCCGAAGTGTGCGCAATGTATGGCTCATTGTGGTTATGAAGCGACAGCGGTGGAAGATACTTTGCGGCATCCAATCAAAGCAATGTTTGCTGCTATCAAGGGGCCAAAAACAACCGGTGAGATGGTTGCCGAACCAATTCCAACTTGGGTGGAAACAGAAGGTAAAACTTCAAAAAAACTTAAAGATATTCCTGTCTCAGTTATTAAGTAAACAATTATCTTATTAACCATGATCATGGAGTTTGTTACATACCTGGCGATTACTGGAACTGTATTCTGGTGGGGGCTAGTATTGGCCCCTTGGGGTTCCTGGCGGACTCAGGAACAAATTGAGGCTGACTCGGTTGCTGTTGATGCAAATGCAGTATTGAGAGACATTACTGTGCCAGTTCCAGCACGTAACGAAGCACCATTTATCAAACACACATTACAAGCCTTACGTCAGCAGGGCGCAGCTTTACGTATTATTGTTATTGATGATCAATCAACCGATGGTACCGCCGAACAAGCCAGACATTATGAGGCAGAGGTAATTACTGGTAGTGCCCCAGCGCCAGGCTGGAGTGGCAAATTATGGGCGCTGGAACAAGGTTTAGATAAGGTTCGCACGCCTTATACCTTGTTATTGGATGCAGATATTGAATTGGCCCCAGGAATCCTAGTACCTTACACGCTAAATAACCTGGAAAATATGGGGAATGCAAAAATTGTCGAGAACAAGACGAAGAAGCGCAGGCATATTGAGCATACGTCAAGTTTCTTCAACGCAGTTATCGGCAATTTGTGCCACAGATTTTCCAGGTTATTTAGCGTGCAAGGTACTAGTTACCTTACGCAGAAAAGCACGCAAAAAGAATTAGCATTGGTGTCGTTAATGGCAGCACCACCGCTAAAAATTGTTATCGAGCGTTTGTTAATGTCAGCTTTTATATTTGTCTTTAAATTACTATACCCTTTTTCACTGGCGAATAAGCTTAGCTCACGTTTGGCGGCAGCCGCCGGCGGTTGTGTTTTAATTGAGACCAAGGCATTGCGGGAAGTTGGTGCATTTACTAGTATTCATGATGCCTTAATTGATAGTTGCACCTCGGCAGCACAAGTTAAGGAACGTGCATGAAACAAATTAGGCAACTATCTTTGTATTTAAGCCCATCTTCTGCGTTATGTAAACAGTTACATAGCCGTGCTATGCGCCTGTTTACAAGCCTTGAATATGAACATAGATCCTGCGCTAGTTGCCTAATTTATTCCATGCACGCTCCTAAACAGGCAGGGTTTGCGACTTGGATCGGTCTGAGTCATGCTACACGAAGTCATCGTGGTTATATTGGTTTGCGGCCAATCTGGGAAATGGTGGTGCGCACCGCATACACACAATTACGTTATTCACCATTTTTATTACTATTGGCTACGTTGATCATGGGTGTAATGTTCTGGGTCTCACCGTTTGCATTTTTATTGGTTCCCGGTTCAAACGGTATTACGATTGCTGTATTGAGTTGGCTGGCTATGTTAGTTATCTGCCCACCCTAATTTATTATCAGCGTTCATTACTTTGGGTATTGACGTTGCCATTAATTGGTACTTTGTATCTGGCGATGACATGGACCTCCGCATTACGCTATTGGCGTGGTGAACGCGCTTGTTGGAAGGATCGTCATTATGAAAGTAAATAATATTTTTAATATTTTGTTATATCTGCTGGCTACCATCATGCTGCTAGTTACTACGCTATCTTGGGCTCAGGGTCAGATTACTGGACCTCGGGAAGCTGCGTTGGAAAATCAGCAAGAAGATCCACAGCAAATTGTGCGTGAATTGCAAGAATCTCTGTTGAACGCGATGCGTGAAGGTGAACAGTTAAGTTTTCAGCAGCGCTTTGACCTCCTGGAACCGGCGATTAATCAATCTCATGATCTTGATTTAATTGTTCGCACCGCATTGGGCAGTTATTGGGTGGACCTAGATGACACACAGCGCAGTGTTATTAGTGATACTTTTCGACAACTTAGTATTGCTACTTACGCGGGTCGGTTTAAGCAATACTCGGACGAACAATTTGAAATTCTACAACAACGTGAACTTCCGCGTGGTCAGCTATTAATTCGTAGTCAATTCACTAAATCAGACAAAAGCACGGTTGATTTTGATTATGTTCTACAGCAAGGA
>JAJFJL010000225.1 GCA_021774055.1 Nitrosomonas sp.
CGGAGGTTTGTGACTAAGTGGAGTTTTGAATAAGCATGTAAAAAATATCTCTGGTACCGGTAGGGGGAATCGAACCCCCAAGATGTCACCATCGCTGGATTTTGAATCCAGTGCGTCTACCAATTCCGCCATCCCGGCAAAATGATCCTGCACCTGTTATTGGTGGTCAAGATCAAATGGAAGGTGCGATTATCACTGAAAATAAGAAATACAGCAACCTGAATAAACGTATTTGCTATTGAACCCGTATAATACGCGCCATGAAAACTCAGGATTTTGATTTTAACTTACCTAACGAATTGATTGCGCAATTTCCCGCTAAACAACGTGCCAGTAGTCGGATGCTGCATTTAGATGGATCCAACGGTCAGCTGGAGGATACGATGTTTGCTGATTTGCCGAATTATTTGCGACCAGGTGATGTGATGGTGTTTAACGATACTCGTGTTATAAAAGCGCGATTATTCGGCACTAAAGATAGTGGTGGTAAGGTGGAAGTAATGGTAGAGCGTGTATTGGATAGCCAGCATGTGCTGGCAGTGATACGTGCTAGCCATGCACCTAAACCAGGCAGCCATTTGTTGTTGGCGAATAATATTCCAGTAACAGTTATAGCCCGCGAAGATAACTTTTATAATTTATATTTTGAACATAAAAAAACAGTTCTTGAATTACTGGAGATGTATGGCAAGCTACCATTGCCACCATATATTGATCGTTCAGCAACAGTTGTTGATGAAACATGTTATCAAACAGTTTTTGCAAAACATGATGGTGCAGTTGCTGCTCCAACGGCGGGATTACATTTTGATGACGCAATGCTGACAAAATTGAGTGAGATGGGTGTAATTATTGCTCATGTAACTTTACATGTTGGTGCGGGAACCTTTCAACCGGTGCGCACTGAATATATTTATGATCATACAATGCATCATGAAAATTTTTATATTCCAGAAGAAACAGTAACAGCTATTCAACAAGCTAAAAATACTGGTGGACGGATTATGGCAGTTGGTACAACTTCATTGCGAGCATTAGAGGCTAGTGTGAGAAATAATGATGGGGTGCTTAAACCTGGCTATGATGAGACTAATATCTTTATTACTCCTGGCTATCAGTTACGTGTGGTTGAACGTTTATTAACTAATTTTCATTTGCCCCGCTCTACTTTGCTGATGTTAGTTTCTGCCTTTGCTGGAATCGCTAATATACAACAAGCCTATCAACATGCAATTTCCAAACGTTATCGATTTTTTAGTTATGGTGATGCGATGCTAATTGAGAAAAAATATGAAATTTAAATTAATAGAGCATGATGGTTTAGCTCGACGTGGCACATTGACATTAGCGCATGGTGAGGTTGAAACACCGGCTTTCATGCCTGTTGGTACATATGGTGCAGTTAAAGCTATGTCACCTGCAGATTTGCAAGCTACTGATGCTCATATTGTACTTGGTAATACTTTTCACTTATGGCTGCGTCCTGGCCTGGAAGTTATTGAAGCGCATGGTGGATTGCATGATTTTATGGCTTGGCAACAACCTATTCTTACTGATTCAGGTGGTTTTCAAGTTTTCAGCTTAGGTAAACTACGTAAAATTACTGAACAAGGAGTTGAGTTTCGATCACCGATTAATGGTGATCGTTGCTTTTTAACTCCAGAAGAGTCTATACGCATCCAACGTACACTTAATTCTGACATTGTGATGATCTTTGATGAATGCACGCCCTACCCGGCTGATGAAGCAACCGCGCGCATATCTATGGAACTTAGCCTGCGCTGGGCTGAACGTTCAAAACAAGCGCATGCGGGTAATCACAATGCATTATTTGGCATTATTCAGGGTGGTATGCATGAAAATTTACGTGATCATTCTTCTACAGCGTTACAACAAATTGGTTTTGATGGGTATGCGATTGGTGGTTTGTCTGTTGGAGAACCTAAGGAAGATATGTTGCGTATCTTGAGGCATACCGCACCACAATTACCTGAAGATAAGCCACGCTATTTAATGGGTGTAGGCACACCCGCTGATATTGTTAATGCTGTCGCACAGGGTGTAGATATGTTTGATTGTGTGCTGCCTACACGCAATGCACGTAATGGTTGGTTATATACCAGGAATGGCATTTTAAAATTACGCAATAGCCAATATCGATTAGATATGTCAGCCCCAGATGAAAATTGTGGTTGCTACACTTGCCGTAATTTTACCCGTGCATACCTACATCATTTACAACGTATCAATGAAATCCTAGGTTCTCATCTTAATACTGTACATAATCTATTTTATTACCAACAATTAATGAGCGAAATTCGTGAAGCAATTGAAAATAGACAATTTGAAGAATTTGCAAGAGAGTTCCTAGCATAATGCAACCGCATGCTAGAATACCGTTTTTTTTGACTTTGGAGAAATATTATGCTGATTAGTGATGCCTTCGCTCAAGCTGCTGCACCGGCACAATCAGATGGCGGAAGCTTAATGTCACTGTTGCCGTTAATCGGTATTTTTGTTATTTTTTACTTATTGTTAATTCGCCCTCAATCTAAGCGTGCGAAAGAACAGAAATTAATGATAGAAGCTCTGCAACGAGGAGATGAGGTTATAACCAGCGGTGGAGAACTTGGTTTAATTACTAACGTTAGCGAAAGTTATGTAATCCTCGAAATCGCACCTACCGTTGAAGTAACAGTTGCTAAAACAGCGATACAAACATTACTACCGAAAGGAACTTTGAAAAGTATCGCGCCATCGAAAGGGGCCAAATTGCGCAAAGGTAATAAATCTCAGGCAAATAATGAGCCTAAAGAAGATAAAAAAGAGACTGATGACACATCAGACAGCTCTGTTGATATTTCAAAGAATAACGATAAAACCTAGATCCTACAAGTGATCGCAGCAAAGGAAGGTGTATGCATTAGGCTCTTTATTGTAAATTGCCTTACACCCACCTTTGCTTTTTTCCACCTTTTTAATTTAATTTAAAACCATGAACCGCTACCCTATTTGGAAATATTTGATTATCGCGGCTTCACTCTCGCTGGGACTGTTATACACATTACCTAATTTTTACGGTGAATCACCAGCAATACAGATATCTCCATTACGTGTTACAGCTAATGCTGATACAGCGTTATTACAACAAGTTGAAGATGCACTTAAAGAAGCCAAGCTTACTGCCAATGAAATGATTTTAGATGCAGGTAGCATTAAAATAAGCTTTGAAAATACTGATATACAAATGCAGGCCAAAGATATATTGGAATCAAAACTTGGCAACGATTATGTAATTGCTTTAAATTTGTTACCTAATTCACCTCAGTGGTTAACAAGTCTTGGTGCACTACCGATGTATTTAGGGCTTGACTTACGGGGTGGTGTACATTTCATGTTGCAAGTTGATATGGATGCAGCTATCACCAAAACGTTAGACCGTTATAGTGTTGATATCCGCAGTAGTTTACGCGAGAAAAAAATTCAATATACTGGGATTGATAGACAAGGAACACAATTAACAATCAAATTTCGTGATGTGGAATCCCGTAGCCAAGCTGCTGACGAAATTAAAGATAATTACCAAGACTTAGACTTAAAAGAAGAAAAAGCTAATACCAGATTTCATCTTATTGCATCAATTAAATCAGGTGCTGAAGCAAGTATGAAAGATGCGGCTGTGATGCAAAACATTACTACCCTACGTAATCGTATCAATGAGCTTGGTGTTGCTGAACCAATTATACAAAAAGCTGGCGCTGATCGTGTGATTGTTCAATTACCAGGTGTACAAGATACCGCCAAAGCCAAGGATATTCTAGGTCGCACAGCAACCCTAGAAATACGTATGGTTGATGATGAACGTGATTTGGATGCCGCGTTACGTGGACAAATCCCGTTTGACATGGAATTGTTTGAAGAGCGAGGTGGCGGCCCATTACTAGTTAAAAAACAAGTGCTGTTAACTGGAGAACGTATTACGGATGCGCAACCTGGCTTTGACATGGATAGTCAACCAGCGGTACATATTAGCCTAGACAATAGTGGCTCACGTATTTTCAGACAGCTAACACGAGAGAATGTGGGTAAACGCATGGCTATTTTACTGATTGATAAAGATCAGGCAGAAGTAGTCACAGCTCCTGTTATTCGTGAAGAGATTGGTGGTGGGAGAGTACAAATAAGTGGCCGCATGAGCAGTATGGAAGCAAAAGATGTAGCGCTATTGTTACGTGCAGGTGCACTAGCCGCACCAATGGAAATTATTGAAGAACGTACTGTTGGGCCAAGTCTTGGTGCAGAGAATATCGCCAGCGGATTTAATTCAACATTGTATGGATTTCTTGCTGTTGCCATATTTATCATGATTTATTATCGGGCATTTGGTGTTATTTCGGTTATTGCATTAAGTACTAATTTGTTACTGTTGATTGGCTTATTATCAATTATACAAGCGACATTGACATTACCTGGAATGGCAGCAATTGCATTAACTGTAGGTATGGCAATCGATGCTAATGTACTGATTAATGAACGAATACGTGATGAATTAAGGAATGGAGCTTCGCCACACTTAGCAATTAGCGCCGGATATGATCGAGCATTTGGCACCATTCTTGATGCAAATATTACTACATTGATTGCTGGAATTGCTTTATTTGCTTTTGGCTCAGGTCCTGTTAAAGGCTTTGCTGTTGTTCTATGTTTAGGTATCTTAACCTCTGTTTTTAGTGCCATTATGGTATCTCGTGGCATGGTCAACCTAAAATATGGCAGTCTTAGAAAGCTAACAAGTGTTCCGATCGGTACTATTTGGATTCCAGAAACAAGTCAAGTACCTGATTTAAAAAAATCAATGGTTGATTATTCAAAAACACCGGCTAAAACGCAATTACCTGACTCTAACCAGGAATCTACTGCGGTTGAAGAACCTGAAACAAATCAGCCTGTAATTGTAAAAGACACCGATACTATTGAACATTCACCTGCTAGACAAGAAAAGGAAAAAACAGATACAACACCTACTAGAAATCAATTAAAAAAACGAAACGCTTCTAAGAAAAAAAAGCGTTAATAAGTAGAAACTATGAACCCTAAATCTTTAATTTTTAGGCACACTTTGCTTGAAATATATATAAGGTTTAGGTAACACTAACCGGAGGTCAACAAAGGTTTCGTATGGAATTTTTTAGATTTAGTCGCGATATCCCCTTCATGAGCTGGAGAAGATACGCAAATATTATTTCACTTATTACATTTATTTTAGCTGTTTTCTTTATTAGCACTAAAGGATTAAATTTAGGAGTGGATTTTACGGGTGGAACCGTATTGGAAATTAGCTATACCCAATCAGCTGATCTGGCAAAAGTTAGAAAAGTCCTGGCAGACTTGGAAATGACTGATGCTAGCGTACAAAATTTTGGTACTTCTCGTGATGTTTTAATACGGTTACCAATTAAACCCGAGTTCTCTAGCGCCCAATTGTCTGAAACTGTTTTAGCGGCGCTACGACAAGATGATCAAACAGTAGAAATGCGCCGGGTTGAATTTGTTGGTCCACAAGTTGGCAAAGAACTACTTGAAAATGGTGCGTTAGCACTATTATTTGTGTCACTTGGAATTGTTGCTTATCTAGCTGTGCGGTTTGAATGGAAATTTGGTGTTGCCGGTATTATTGCTAACTTGCATGATGTGATAATCATTCTAGGTTTCTTCGCGTTTTTTCAATGGGAATTTTCAATTACAGTGCTTGCTGCAGTTCTGGCTGTCCTAGGTTATTCTGTCAACGAATCTGTTGTTATTTTTGATCGAATTCGTGAAAATTTTCGTAAACTA
Source organism: Nitrosomonas sp. (assembly GCA_021774055.1). Lineage (GTDB taxonomy): Bacteria > Pseudomonadota > Gammaproteobacteria > Burkholderiales > Nitrosomonadaceae > Nitrosomonas. The sequence goes on from JAJFJL010000225.1 coordinate 5,836, forward strand.
CGCAGAGCAACGGTAACAAAAGTTATTAATAATGCTATAACTAGAACCATGGCGCGCACTATTATCACGCATGGTAGTACACAAATGGTTGTTATTTCTATGCTTCTTTTTGGCGGCGAAGCTCTTTATTATTTTGCACTAGCACTAACAATTGGTATCTTGTTTGGTATTTATTCCTCAATCATGGTAGCAAGTCCAATAATTATGATGCTAGGTGTCAAACGAGAAGATCTTGTTAAACCAGAAAAGAAAGCAAAAGAAGAAGCTGTTGTGTGATAGAACTTAGGGAGTTTGTAACAATACGTTATTTAAGTATAGAACCCAGATCCTACGGGTAATCGAACATATTCTCCACAATATATGCACGGCTACTTGTAGAATATAACTATAAAATGATCGCGCATGTAGTAAAACTACTTGCGCGATTTTTTATTTAATCAACTAATGGTGTGTAACTAGTGTCTGAACGAAAACTCATAAAAATCTTTATTTACAATGGGTACAGTCACTTATTCGAAACGAAGATTTTTTGAAAATCCACCGATATCAGTATAATTTACTGGAAATTGGATATTTTATCCTTAAACCTCAAAATCTTCGATTCATTATTTCCTCTGTAATTCTTGCCAGGTAAAGGTTGCAGGTTTTCCGCTCAAGCACTAACTAATTATCACCTATTCTATAGTTACAAACTGTGGTTTTGAATATATACTTCACATGGTCACTGCTGCGGTTTTCTAGAGGATAATTTTTGCCAATAGTAACGCCGCGGCGTTACTGAAATAATTATATAACTAGCTATGTAATTATTTCAGTATATTATTCTTAACGGAAACAATCACAACATAAAATCCATAACAATTACCACTTGAAGTATAGTTTATATGGAGTATATAAAAATTGTATGAAATTATTGACTGGATAGTCAGTATTGTGGGAAGCCTTGGATATCCTGGTATATTTTTTTTAATGTTGTTGGAATCTAGTTTTATCCCTTTTCCAAGTGAAGTTATTATGATTCCTGCAGGATATCTTGCTTTCAAAGGTGAAATGCATGTTCTACTGGTTATTATTAGCGGAATACTTGGTAGTTTAATTGGTGCACTAATTAATTATTATTTAGCAATAAAGCTTGGGAGGAAATTATTACTTCGTTATGGAAAGTTTGTTATGTTTAAAGAAGAAACACTCTCAAAAATGGAAGTTTTCTTCACTAATCATGGCCATATATCAACTTTTACCGGAAGGTTGATCCCCATGATACGTCAATACATCTCTATTCCAGCTGGTTTAGCAAGGATGAACCTACCGGTATTTTGTTTTTACACCAGTCTTGGTGCAGGAATATGGGTAATTATTCTGACTTTATTAGGTTATTTTATTGGGGAAAATGAAGCTCTAATTAAAACCTATTTACAAGATATTATTGCAACGTTACTTGTCACTTGTGCGATAGGTGTATTTGTATATTGGCATTACCAACGCGGAACAAAACGTTAGACATAAGGAATGGGTGCTGTGTGAACGCAGCACCCATAATATAAATTTAGTACCTATGAATTATTAGCTTCATCTTCAGGTTTACGGCGGCTACGTAAGAAGAAAAATGCAGCAATGGATACAATAGCTACACCTGGCAGGACTGATGTAAACCAGTTGATTGGTCTCCCTTCGCCAACAGAAAATGGAAAACGAGATACATGCTCTTCATCATCATTAGAAACAGTAACTAAACCTACAAAATTACCTTTAGCAGGAAAGGTATGATCCACTAGTATGGAAGCATTTGGATAAACCTGTGACGGTAAATGGAATACTGTAATATCATCTAGATTATCTTCTGATCCAGTATCACGAATAATACGCACTTCTGTTGCAAATGGGCGTAATTCATCATTGACATAATCCAGAGCAATAACGGTTTTACCTATTTCAGGGATATCTTCACAGAATTCCTCTTCTTGCGTTAGTGGCTGATAACCGGTGAAATGGATAGTGTATGGCCCAACCGTCAAGATACACATATCATCGGCCAATGCTAAGCCACCATGAGAGTATGCTTGGCCAGAAAAAATAAGTCCTAAAGTTATGATGGTTGTGATTAAGGTATTCTTTATTAATTTCAATGACATGGTAAATTGTTCCTGTTGTGATTTA
>JAJFJL010000226.1 GCA_021774055.1 Nitrosomonas sp.
TCATTCTGGTTAGCTGTACCAGGCCTACCAAACCACTTAAGCGAAATATTTCCTGTAGAAGGTTCTGACAATGAAACTTCGAATGAAAGATAATTTGGATCATTAAAAACCGTACCTTCTATTTCAGAAACACCAGCTACCGATACAATCGACACCAAAGCATACTGATAATCATCAACCGCACATTCACTAAACGGCATTAACACTTCAAATGGCTTAGTAAAACTATCCAAACACCAGTTGTTACTTTCTTCTGTTTTACCAATAAGCTGACTAGAGGCAGCTACTTCTGCACCAGTCAAGGAACCAAGTTCTTGAATAAAATCCTGCCCTATTTCTCCTAAAGCAAGCTGACAAGCATAAATGCAAATTGTTGCATCATTAGTTAGCCAATTAGACCAATCAACAAATTCAGTCTTACGATTATTTAATGTGGTTATATCTAGCTGTTGATTGGCAAACTTAATCTGCCCTGGTTGAGCATGAGCTAGCAATGTTATTTCGCTAACCGGTGCATGCAACGATACTGCATTAGAAATTTGTAAAACAGGATCTAGCTCGGAAGATAATGCAACAACCTCATAACCAGGTTGTAGATCAGTTAATAATATTTTTGCATCAACAACATCTGCATCAACAAATAATAATTTTTGTACTTTAGTATTTTGCTTAATCATTGTTTTTTAATCTTGTTAGTTAATAAACGGTTGTTTTAAAACAGTAACTTTATCTGGTTAAATACTAATTAAAGGTTGAATTTTTTATTTCAATCATTTAATTAATCCACAACAAAACTACAGGGCGACCGCATATACATTGCCAATCCATTGAGATAGAAACACTTTCCTCTTGGAGCTAGCTTTGCTAACCTACTTAATGGATTGAATTTAAGGGCTAATAAATCTATATGCGGTGGCCATGAATAAAACTACTACCTCTCAATATACTAGAATTAATAAATTTATAATATGATAATTCCCACTATGCAACAGTATCAGGCTACCAACTGAGTCTGAACATCAAATGATAAAAAATCAAACCTGTGATTTTATTTCCTAACTGAATGTTATTTTTAAGATGAAGATTACCTTTTATTGCTAACATAATGTTTTATATTAAAATTTGCGCAATATATTGACCTTGAAAATAATCAGAGCATGAACCCTATTCATGAATAAAGGAATAAAGGATACGCTACCCTTTAAATGCGAATTATTGATCAAAATCATTGATTTTTTGGATGTTTATAGAAAACAAAGGCTGGCGTCCCCTTTGTGCTCTATAAGTTGTTAACTTTTATTCCATCCGCAACATGAGGATAATAAAGATTAACATGTAACTCTTTTTTCATCCGTTGATTTTTTAATCGTCTGGATTCATCCAAGTATGACAGCATACCTGGTGAGATAACATCTTTGGCTTGATTACGAAAAATGCGTGGCGGGCGTGCCAGGTTGAATCGGTCGGCGATTAAATCAAAGTATTCACCCATTTTTAGTTTAGAATCATCACTAGCATGATAAATCCTACCTGGTTTTGCATAATGTAATGTTTTGCAGATTATATTGGCAAGGTCGTTCGCATGAATAAGATTAATATAGCTGTCATCTTGTTGCATTAAATTCGGAGTTCCTTGTCGTAAACGAGCAAGTGGCAGGCGGTCGTGCGCATAAATTCCTGGGACACGTAAGATTGCAACTTTTACTTGATTTCTTATTCCCCAGCCACGTACTTGTTCCTCAGCATTTGTTCTACGTAGTGCGCGTGCGCTAGATGGATTAACCGGATATGTTTCGTCGATTAAGGAGCCATTACAATTACCATAAACTCCACTAGTGCTGATATAGATAAATTGCTGTGGTAATATTGGCGCGCGCCGTTTTGGTGCTCTACTTAATGCGGCTAGCAGATTGCTAGTACGTGTATCACGCACACCATGATTAGGTGGTGGTGCTAGGTGTAATACTGTTTGAGCGATACCGGTTAAGTTATCAAGGTGCTTTACATGATCAAGGTCAGCAAATATTGGAATGATTCCATGTGCTCGTAATCGATTCAAATTTGTTTTGTTACGATATAGTCCTAATAATCGATAGTTTGCTTGTAATAGCGTTGCTGTACGCAAAGCAATATCACCGCAACCAGCAATTAGAATAGTCTTTTTCATTATAATACCTTAGGAACGTGCATGAAATAAATTAGGCAACTAGCTTTGTATTTAAGCCCATCTTCTGCGTTATGTAAACAGTTACATAGCGGTTATGCGCCTGTTTACACGCCCCCGTATCAAGTACGGGGCAGGCTTTGAATATGAACATAAATCCTGCGCTAGTTGCCTAATTTATTTCGTGCACGTTCCTTAGTCAAAATAAAAATCCACGCAAAAGCGTTTATTATCACAAGAATAACTAGTTGCCATTAATGTAATTCTAGTTGAGTGGTTAACATCCTAATTAACTTACTAATAATTTAATGTCACATCAAATTTATATAAAACCAAACGATCATATTCTTAATACAAGAGCTAACGAAACAATATTACAATCTGCATTACGTCAAGGTGTTACCCTTCCTTATGGTTGTCGTAATGGATCTTGTGGAACCTGCAAAGGGAAAATTATACAAGGTACAGTAGATTTTGGTATGTACGATGAAGATGTACTAACAAAGAAAGAGAAACAGGCCGGCATGGCATTGTTTTGCTGTGCGACTCCTACATCAGATATTACTATTGAATGTCACAATATTAGCGCGACAAAAAACATAGCGATTAAAACACTACCTTGTCGGGTAGAAAAGCTTGAGCGTATTGCTTCAGATGTAATGATTATTTCATTAAAACTTCCAACTAATCAGCGACTACAATTTCTTGCAGGGCAATACATTGATATATTATTGGAAGATCAAAAACGCAGAAGCTTTTCATTAGCAAATTCTCCTCTTGACGATGAACTTTTACAGTTACATATACGTAATTATCCGGAGGGAGTTTTTGCTAATCATGTTTTTACTAAGATGAAAAGGAAAGATATTTTACGTATTGAAGGGCCATTAGGATCTTTCTTTTTACGTGAAACGTCACAACAAACTCCGGTCATCTTTATTGCGAGTGGAACTGGTTTTGCGCCGATTAAAAGTATCCTTGAATACACTTTTTCAATGGAAAACAATAATCAGGCAAAAAGAAAAATGACACTTTATTGGGGTGTTCGTAGTAAAGCTGATTTGTATCTTGTAGAGCTAGCTAATGACTGGCAACAACAGCACGACAATTTCAACTTTGTCCCAGTATTATCTGATGCCTTACCAACAGACAATTGGTCTGGAAGAACCGGGATGGTACACCAAGCAGTGCGCCAGGATTTTAATGATCTTAGTCAATATCAGGTTTATGCTTGCGGGTCACCATTAATGGTAAAGGCAGCTTATTATGATCTAACAAATCAACATAAATTGCCAAATGACGCATTCTTTTCAGATATATTTACGCCATCACTTAACCCTAAGGTAGAGTGAGTTTCATGCATCAACGCTATAAATAGTGCATGAAATGCACTCTACTATGAAGGGTGTCAAATCAGCCTAATTGCTGCAAAGTTAATTTAAGCCCTTTACTATAATGGTCCATTGCTAGTTCATGCTGGCCAAGTTTTTCGTGTAATTGGGCTAATGCAAGATGAGTTGCTTGATCTGGTTCTATAGATAAACTTGCTTCTAGGTAGTTTTGTGCTTTACCCCAAAGTTCACAGTGTATACATAGTTTACCTAGGGTCCATAGTAAAGAAGCATTATCCGGCTGTGACTTAAGCCAACCTTCAGCACACTCAATCTGCCTACTTACATGGTAATCTAAACATTCTGCGTAAAGTGTGATTAATTCAGAGTTCCACTCAATATTGACGCATTGTTCTATGATCCTATGTGCGGCTGAGCAGTCACACTGTGACATGTAAGCTTTAGCAACTGCTACAGCAAGTCTGCTGTCCATTCTTTCTTCGTCAGAGAAGTTTCTCCAATACTTACTTAGCAAGCGTGAATCAGATGCATTGATTTTAATATTCTCAAGGTGCGCAGTATGCCTTAACTGTTTAACTCTTTGTTGATTAAAAGGGCTACGTTTTTCTAGTAAACAAGCTAGCTCCAGAACTGTATCCCAGTTTTTAAGTTGCTGTTGTATCTCTAGTTCTAATTGTAATACTGCGGTTTGTTGCAGACCACCGGAAGAATATAATTCCTGCAATGTGCAGAGAGACGCTTCATAACGACCCTCTTCTAGAAGTAACTCAGACTGTGTCACAAGTAGCATTGCTCTTTCTTTTGTTGTAGTATCTTTAGCAGCAATTGCAATATATTGATCTTGTTGTATAAATTTTTCTAATTTATGTGCTGAACGTGCGGCAATAATTGCATTAATCGCTTTGTTAATTGCGGAGTCGGTTAATTTTAATGACAAGCCTGCCATTTTCTCAGCGGCAACATAATTACCTTCAAAAAAAGATTTAAGGCTTGCCAACATCATTTCTTCGGCTTTGTTATGGCGATGACGTTGGTTGAAGTTAAAAATGCCTAATAACAGTCGTACTGCAAAATAGAAAACAAGAAACGTAGCTATCAATAACATTATAAAAATATTAAGTGATAACTCAATACGATGGGATTGCATTACAAGCAAAACAGAGCCATCGTTATATTTAGCAGCAAATGCTACCGCTACTGCAGCAGTTAATAATACCAATAACCATAATATCAGTCTCATTTCCTCTCCTTATTGCGATTAATCTAACCTAGATCCAATTACTTCGTATTACATTTAGATTCTGCAACCGATTCAATTATTGTAATAAATTGATTACTGAGTTTGATTTATTGTCGTAATATTGAGTTGCTCAGTTTTTAGCTGCTATCCCTATGATTCTTTACTGTTTGAAAGTGATCAATTAAACCTTGCAATAAACCTGCATCACCAGCTTTTGTAGTTATCACATTAACAATTCCCAACTCTCTAGCCAAATTGGCAATTCGTTCATGTGCGGTAAACAATAAATTATCTTTTAGTAATTGCTGGCCTGATGTACCAACCATTGAAAATAAATTAAGCAACCCTTCACTACTTGTCATAGTCACCGCTTTTAATTGGCTATGTGACCAAGTGGCCAAGATTTCAGGTGCATCAATATCTGGCTTACCACGATGATAACATTGTGCATATTCTAAAACAGCTCCGCGCTCAATTAGACTATCACCTAATAATTTTCGCCCATCATTCCCGCGAAAAATCACCACACGTTTACCTTGCATTTGCTGTAATTCTGACTGCGTTAATAGCGCTTCACTATCGTAGCGCCCGGTTGGCATAATGACATCTTTAACACCAAAATCTTGTAAAGCATCAGCACTTCCTTTGCCAACAACAGCTATTTTTAAGTTTGCTGGTAGGCTTCGCTTAGCTATAATCAAAGGCATTGCCTTATTAACCGCATTAGGACTTACAAAGATTGCTAAATCAAACTGTTCTAAATGTTCAATCAATGTTAATAATGACTGTTTATCCGTTACATCCGTAATTTCTAAGACCGGAAATAAAACTGGTTTACCTCCCATCGCGTGAATCTTATTGGTTAGATTATTAGCCTGATGTTTTGGGCGTGTAACTAATACATTAACACCGGCCAACAGTTTAGTTGCAGGCAATATTTTCTCAGTCGTCGGTTGGTTGTACTAATGCAGCTAATATTTCTTCAGCACCTTGATTTTTCAAGTCTTGTGCTAATTGTTTACCCATTGCAGAGCCCATTTCTGGCTTGCCTCTGGCCTCTTCGCTAATGATACGTTTGCCATCAGGGGTGGCAACAAATCCACGTAAATGTAAAATATCATCTGTGATTTCAGCAAATCCACCTAGAGGCACCTGACAGCTTCCTCCTAGTATACGACTCATAGCTCGCTCAGCTTCGACACAATATGCTGTTTCAAGATCATGTAGTGGGCGTAAGAATTCCACTAATTCAGGTCGATCAGTACAACACTCAATTCCAAGAGCACCTTGTCCTACTGCTGGTAAACTTACTTCCGTACTTAATACGGCGGTAATCCTATGTCCTAGTTCTAGTCGTTTCAAACCTGCTGCAGCTAAAATAATAGCCGCATATTTGCCTTCATCTAATTTACGTAATCTGGTTTGTACGTTGCCCCGCAATGGTTCAACCTTTAACTTGGGAAATTGTGCGCGCAATTGACTTTCGCGACGTAGGCTAGAAGTGCCAACGATACTCCCGTCTGGTAATCCCTCAAGATTAGCAAATTGATTGGAAACAAAAGCATCGCGTGGATCTTCACGCTCAGTTATTGCAGCTAACACAAATCCATCAGGAACATTCATTGGCATATCTTTCATAGAATGCACCGCAATATCTGCTCTTTTATCAATAAGTGCCTGCTCTAACTCTTTTATAAATAAACCTTTGCCTCCTATTTTAGATAATGACACATCAAGGATCTGATCGCCTCGTGTGGTCATGCCGAGTATGCTAATTTCGGTTTGCGGGTATAATTCGGTTAATCGCCGCTGAATAAACTTAGCTTGCCACATGGCTAATAAACTTTCTCGTGAAGCAATAATGATTTTCTGAGGAATAACAAATGAACTAGGCATGGCTATTAAAATAAAGGGGTTATAGGTTTTTTGAGCGAAACGCTCAGTACTGTTATGAATAGTAACGACAGTACTGTATAGCGCGCATTTTAACATGGTCAATGCCGGCTTTGGCCGTTGCATAGACCTACATTTTTTTACTGACGACAATATTACACTATGAGTACTGTTATTTCTGAAGAGAATAATCCTGAGGATGATTTAGTTGCTGACAAAGATTTGCCACTCCGCGAAGATATTCGTTTTTTGGGGCGCATGTTAGGTGATACTTTACGTGAGCACGAAGGTGCAGCAACTTATGACTTGATAGAAAATATTCGCCAAATTGCGATTCGTTTTCATCGTGAACAAGACCCGGAAGCACGACAAGAACTTGATGGTATTCTTTCACAATTAACCAATAAATCTACAGTATCGGTATTGCGCGCTTTTAGCTACTTTTCGCTATTGTGTAATATTGCTGAAGACTTACACCATAATCGCCGTCGCCGTGCTCATTTATGTGCAGGCTCTCAGCCACAAGCCGGCAGCGTAACTCTGGCACTGCAGCATGTTTTTGATAGTGGTAAAGGTCGCGCCGCGTTAATCGACTTTTTTAATAAAGCTGTAGTATCGCCGGTATTAACCGCGCACCCAACTGAGGTGCAACGTAGAAGTATTCTTGATTGCCAGTTAACCATTGAAAGTTTATTAAGAGAACGGGATCGTACTGAACTAACACCTAACGAACTACGCCACAATGAAGAAGGGTTGCGAGCAGCTATTCAGATTTTATGGCAAACACGTATGCTACGTTCTATGCGTCTATCGGTACATGATGAAATTGAAAATGGTTTGATTTATTACAGCTATACTTTTCTTTCTGAAATACCTTATGTTTACGCAAAAATTGAAAACTTACTAGAACGTCATTTAGGCAAAGACTTCCCACCTATTCCTTCTTTTTTACGTATTGGCAGTTGGATCGGCAGTGATCGAGATGGCAATCCTTTTGTAACCGATCAGGTTATGCTACATGCAGCAGAGCGTCATTCTGCACTGGCCTTATCTTTTTATGTGGATGAAGTAGAAAAAATTGGTAAAACCATGAGCCTGGCAGAACGTTTGGTTAATATTAGCAATGAGCTAGAGGAATTGGCTGCTGCTTCTACAGATATCCCTGTTAGTCGAATTGACGAACCATATCGTCGTGCATTTCGAGGTATTCGTGCACGTCTTGTGGCTACCAATCAGATGCTTGATCATCCTGCTTTACAATGCAATACATCTAATCAATCTGCCAAACCTTACGCCGATAGCGCTGAATTTGTGCGTGAACTTGACATTGTTATTAGCTCGTTAAAAGGTCATCAATCAGATTTGCTGGCACGTGGTCCGTTACGTAATTTGCGTCGTGCTGCTGATGTATTTGGTTTTCACCTTGCAGCAATGGATATGCGTCAGCACAGTAAAGTGCATGAAGCGGTGGTAATCGAATTATTTGAAAAAGGTACGCACCGTAAAGACTACTTACAGTTGTCGGAAGAAGATCGTCGGCAATGGTTGTTGGCAGAAATTAACAGTCCACGCCCGTTGCTATCGCCATATTTAGATTATTCTGAAAGCACTCAAAGCGAATTACGTATTTTACAAAACGCAGCAAAAATACAACGTCGTTTTGGGCATGCCGCATTACCTAACTACATTATTTCCATGGCCACAAATGTGATCAATGTTTTGGAAGTTGCCTTATTACTAAAAGAAGTTGGTTTATTGCAAGCGGGGGAAAATCCACATCTAGGACTGAATATTATTCCCTTATTTGAAACCATTGCTGATTTGCGCCATTGCGCAGTTGTTATGGATGAATTGTTTTCTTTACCTTACTATCGCAAATTACTTGATTCACGCGGTAATGTACAAGAAGTGATGCTTGGTTATTCTGATAGTAATAAAGATGGTGGTTTTTTAACTTCTAACTGGGAAATATATAAGGCAGAAATTGAGTTAACTAAAGTTTTTACTAAACATAAAATAGAGTTACGTTTATTTCATGGACGTGGTGGTACAGTTAGTCGAGGTGGTGGACCTAGCTATCAGGGTATCTTGGCGCAACCACCAGGTAGTGTTAATGGCCAGATAAGACTGACCGAACAAGGTGAGGTTATTAGCAGCAAGTATGCGGAACCTGAAATCGGACGACGTAATTTAGAAACTCTGGTGGCAGCAACGATTGAGGCTACATTACTGGTGAATGATCCGATCGGTGAACATGCCACAGGTTATTATCAGGTAATGGAAACATTAGCTTCTGAATCATTCACAACTTATCGTAATTTAGTATTTGAAACACCTGGTTTTCATAAATATTTTCAAGAAGCCACACCTATTCGCGAAATTGATGGCCTACATATTGGTAGTCGCCCATCATCTAGGAAAAAATCAGATAAAATTGAAGATTTACGTGCAATTCCATGGGTTTTTAGCTGGAGTCTTAGTCGAACTATGATTCCTGGTTGGTATGGTTTTGGTAAAGCTGTAGAGACTTTTGTGCAGAATAACGATCAAGGATTGGCTTTACTACAAGAAATGCATAGTACCTGGCCGTTTATGCAAACAATATTATCTAATATGGATATGGTACTAGCAAAATCAGACATGGCTATCGCCTCACGTTATGCAGAACTTGTCACTGATGTTGCACTACGTGAAGAAATTTTTGGCCGCATTAAAGAAGAATGGGATCGTAGTGTTAAATGGTTGTTTGCTATAACTGGACGCACTGAGTTGCTACAAGACAACCCAACGCTAGCACGCAGCATCCAGAATCGTATACCTTACATAGATCCATTTAACCACTTGCAAATAGAACTATTACGACGTTATCGTTCTGGTGATGATGGGGATGAAGTAAAACGTGCGATTCATCTAACCATTAATGGTGTTACCGCTGGATTACGTAATAGTGGATAAATATCACCAACAATTTTTTCTATTTGATTAAAGTGAACAAAGTTGATTGCACACAGGAAAATCATAACGATTTCCTACTAAAAGAAACCAATCGTTGTGTTTCCTGTGGGTTATGTTTACCTCATTGTCCAACTTATCGTTTAACGTTGTCAGAAGCAGATTCACCACGTGGACGTATTGCCTTGATGAGCGGTGTAGCCAGTGGGCGTATTCCACTTAATGAACGTTTTGTTACACACATGGATCGTTGTCTCACTTGTCGCGCCTGTGAAACAGTTTGTCCTAACAATGTGGCGTACGGTAAGTTAATTGATGAAACTCGTGCCATGATTGCGACTACATCATCTGATGCAACTAAGGGTTTGACAGTTAAAAATAAACCCTGGTTAAGAAAAACCATGGAACAAGCATTTATTGTTAACCCCGCACGTTTTGATCGACTACGATTATTTTTTCGTTTATTCCAACGTAGTGGTTTACAACGATGGATACAAAAAACAAAGCTAGTAAAACATACCGCTATTGCCAAACTAGTAGTGCAATTACCATTAGTAGATCTGCCTTGCACAACGACAACAAAACATAAAAAATTAACCCGAAACTGGTTAGAGAACTATCCAGCAGTGGGTGCAGCACGGGGTGAAGTTAGTTTGTTTCTTGGTTGTATCGCAAGATTAGCTGATGTAACAACACTTAATTCCAGTATATTTGTACTTACTAATCTTGGTTATAACGTACATATTCCTCCAAGCCAAACTTGTTGCGGTGCTTTGCATCAACATAGTGGTGACTGTGCAGTAGCTACAGAGTTAGCGCAACAAAACCAGCAAGCTTTTCGGAATTTGTCAGTATCTGCAATTATTACCACCGCATCAGGTTGTGGTACACAATTAGCTGAATATCAGCCAACAGCACTCACACAAAATAAAAGTACCGCAACTCAATTTGCCAAACAAGTTATAGACATTAATAAGTTTTTGGTATCAGCAGAAGGATGGGAGAATGTTAAAATAAAACCTCTTGCTGCCAAGGTTATGGTGCATGATCCTTGTAGTTTACGTAATGGTTTGCATTGCCATACAGATGCATATGCGGTATTAAATCGTATTTCAGATTTACAAGTTGTGCCATTAGCAGATAACAACCAGTGTTGTGGCGCAGCTGGAACTTATTTTCTTGATCAACCTGAAATGGCAACAAAACTACAAGCTGAAAAAGTATCTGCAACTGTTAATACAGGTGCTAGTTATTTAGCAACATCAAACATTGGTTGTGCATTGCATATTGCCAGCGGACTAAAAACCACTGCGTCAAATATTGAAGTATTACATCCAGTTACACTGTTGGCACGACAAATAGAACCTAGGAGCCTGTCGGACTTATGATTTCGAAGCGAAAATTTGGAGAATCGAGGCCAAATTCTCACTGGTTTGAGGCGAATATTAGGTATATTTAACGAAAACCGGGGAGGATTTGGGCCGACTTCTCCGAATTTGCAGCCGAAACTCATAAGTCCGACAGGCTTCTAGATCCTGCGAGTGATCATGCATATGGTTTGTAATAGATTGTTTCATAGAGTGAATTTTATTCTGCATGATTGTAAATCAAAAAACTTAGGAAATCATAATGATACATGTTGATAAATTAATTATTGGCTTTGATAGTGCATTACGCACATTACTAACTCCAGCACAAAGTTTACGTCCAATACCTGGTAAAGAATTACTAGAGACAGAGCTAACCGATACAGAAAGGAAATTATCCGCAGCTTTAATGCGGATTAATCATGTTGGCGAAGTATGCGCACAAGCCCTTTATCAAGGGCAGGCACTAACAGCAAAGAATCTTGATGTGCAACAAGAATTAGAACAAGCTGCACGGGAAGAAACTGAACATTTGGCTTGGACTGCGCACCGAATTGATGAGTTAGGAGGGCGTAAGAGTTTACTTAATCCCCTATGGTATGGTAGCTCTTTTGCAATCGGTGCAATATCCGGGATGCTTGGTGACAAATGGAATTTAGGTTTCCTGGCTGAAACAGAAAATCAAGTAGGTGCTCATCTAGAAAGCCATTTGCAACTGTTACCAGCTAATGATGAAAAAAGTAGAGCAATTGTGACACAAATGCAAATTGATGAAGCAATTCATGCCACAATGGCAATGTCTCATGGTGGCGTAGCGTTACCACCACCAGTAAAACTAACCATGAACTTAGCATCAAAAGTAATGACTCGTACAGCCTATTGGGTTTAAAGAACGCACAATCAATAGTTTTAGGAACGTGTATGGAATAAATTAGGCGACTAGCTTTGTATATGAACATAAATCCTGCGCTGGTTGCCTAAGGGACGAGGCAATAATAGTTTATCCATTTAGTCTTGCCCTTTTACTCTGCCTTTCGTTGGTCCTGCAGTTACATAGAATGACTATGCGCCCTACGGATCGCCTCAAATCAGAGTAAAATGACTTCGCCTAAATTGGACAAACTATTTACCTGGATCCTGCAAGTAATAGCACACATACTGCGCAACAGATATGCTCCATATAGAAAGTCTTATTCTTTGGGAATATCAATAAGTATTCCACACAGAATGAGATTCACTCTATGAAACAATTTGTTACGCATTATATGTGCGATTACACCTGCAGGATCTAGCTATTATTTTCTCGCCCCTAATTTATTCCATACATGCTCCTTAATCACTCACTCTTTGTTATCTATGCAAAATGTTAACCTGACCCACAATTTCTTGATCGCTATGCCGGCGCTTGAAGATTCTGTCTTTTCAAAGACAATTATTTATATTTGCGAACATAATGAGCAAGGAGCTTTAGGTTTAATCGTTAATCGCCCGATTAAGCTTAAATTAACAAACTTGCTCACACAAGTCGGTATTCCTGTAACAGACTTGTTAGTTAAAGAAATGCCGATACTATCCGGTGGTCCGGTACAAAATGATTGTGGATTTGTATTACACCATCCAGTTGGTAAGTGGCAATCTACGCTAACTGTTAATGATGAAATTGGCTTAACAACATCTTTAGATATCTTGCAAGCTATTGCAAGCTCTACTGGACCTGAAAAAATGTTAATAACACTTGGTTATGCTGGCTGGGAAAGTGGTCAAATTGAACATGAGCTTGCTCAGAACGCGTGGCTTTCAGTGCCAGCTTCACCTGAAGTTATGTTTGATTTAACTGCAGAAGAGCGCCTACCTGCTGCGATGCAACTTCTTGGGATTGATTTCTTAAATTTATCTGATCAAGTTGGACATGCCTAAACTTGATGCAACAAGCTAACCAACAATCTGATGTAATTGGTTTACCCATTGATACAATTATAGCTTTTGACTTTGGTACCAAACGTATTGGCGTCGCCATTGGCAATAATCAAATAAAATCAGCGCGCCCACTTATCACCATAGACAGTGAAAAAACTAAGCATCGTTTTATTGCAATTACTAAATTGATTGAAACTTGGCAACCACAATTGTTTATAGTGGGTCACCCCACGCATGTAGATGGCAGTGAACAGGAACTAACCCGCTTAAGTTTACGTTTTGCACGACGCTTACGAGGTCGCTTTAGAATCAAAACAGTATTAATTGATGAACGTTATACCACTTGTGCCGCCAGCGAATTGTTAAGAGAAGCCGGAATTTACGGAATAAAGCAAAAACCGATGCTAGACCAATTAGCCGCGCAACAAATACTTCAATCTTTCTTTGATGATCCACAAATGGCGATCACCCTACCAGATGAATAATAATCCACAGTTAAACCGTAATGGTCAATTACAACATTTGTTGACCACAGAAGGGTTACCAGTTGCTATTTTTCTAAATATTCTGGATAAAGCAGAGTCGTTTATTGATACTAGTAAACATGAAGTAAAAAAAATACCATTATTACGTGGCAAATCTATTTTTAATCTTTTTTTTGAACCTAGCACACGTACACGTACAACTTTTGAGATCGCAGCAAAACATTTATCTGCTGACTTATTTAACCTTAATATTGCCGCCTCTTCACAGTCTAAAGGTGAAACATTACTAGATACTGTTGACAACTTGGTTGCTATGCATGCCGATATGTTTGTTGTTAGACACTCCCAAAGTGGTGCAGCTCACCTTATTGCTAGTCATGTAGATAAAAATATTCATATTATTAATGCAGGTGATGGAAGTCATGCTCATCCAACACAAGCATTATTAGATATGTTTACTATTCGACATTACAAGCATGATTTTCACGATTTAAGGGTTGCTATTATTGGCGACATCTTGCATTCTAGAGTTGCACGTTCTCAGATTCATGCATTATCTACTTTAGGTGTACCTGAAATCCGTGTGATAGCACCTAAAACATTATTACCAAGCAAGATTGAACGGCTTGGTGTGCATGTTTATCATGACATGGCCCAAGGGGTAAAAGATGTTGATGTTTTAATCATGCTGCGCTTACAAAATGAACGTATGCAAAGAGCCAGCCTTCCTAGTACCGGGGAATACTTCAAGTACTACGGACTTACTCAGAAAAAATTATATTTGGCACAGCCAGATGCAATCGTAATGCATCCCGGACCGATGAATCGTGGAGTTGAAATTGAATCGGCGGTAGCGGATGGTAAGCAGTCAGTGATCCTGCCGCAAGTAAGCTTTGGAATTGCCGTGCGCATGGCGGTTATGTCAATTTTAGCTGGTGTTTAAAGGTGACGACTGAAATTGCAACTAACTCTAAATTAGATCATTCTGTCGATGTAGAAGCAATTGTTAATGTCGCGGTTGCAATTATTATTCGTCCTGATGGGCAGTTTCTATTAGCTTGTCGACCAGCCGGTAAACCTTATGCTGGTTACTGGGAATTCCCTGGTGGTAAAGTTGAAACAGAAGAGTCTTTGCCGCAAGCACTTAAGCGAGAATTAGATGAAGAGCTAGGTATACAAATAAGTCTTTTTCAGCCATGGATTACCCGTGTTTTTACATACCCCCATGCTACAGTACGCTTACATTTTTTTCGGATCCTGGAATGGCACGGTGAACCACAAGCAAGAGAAAATCAAAAACTATCCTGGCAACATCCTAATGCAATTAAAGTAGAGCCAATACTACCAGCTAATGAACCTATATTACGTCTTCATTCGCTACCACCGGTATATGCTATTACCCAAGCAGAAGAACTAGGTGTTGATGTCTCTATAAGAAAAATAAGCGAAGCTTTACAACATGGTTTAAAGCTATTGCAAATACGTGAAAAAAATATGACGGAGCAAGAATTGTACTTGTTCTCACGTGAGGTTGTTACCTTAGCGCATCGCTATGATGCCAAGGTATTGATCAATAATAATATTACTTTAGCCAATGACATTGGTGCAGATGGTGTACATTTAACATCATCACAACTTATGACAATATCAGATCGTCCAAAATCTGACTGGTGCAGTGCATCTTGTCATAATTCAGAAGAACTTTTTCTTGCTGAGCAACTAGGTTTAGATTTTGTTGTACTAAGCCCAGTACTGCCAACATTAAGCCACCCAGGATTATCAAATTTAGGTTGGCGAAAGTTTGCCACACTTATTCGTCACTACTCACTGCCAGTCTATGCATTAGGTGGGCTACACCAAGAAGACTTAATTATCGCTCAAGAACATGCTGCACATGGTATCGCTATGATGCGTGGTTGGTGAGTTTTGTAGTTTAAGAAATGTTTAGGTTAAACAAGACAAAGTTAACAATCCATCTAGCCATTAGTTGATCATCTACATCCTTCTGCAGTGATGCCTTTCCATACTGAATGCGCTTAGATGGAATTAGTTTTCGCCGGATATCCATTAATGCAGCAGAATATTCTTTACTGAATTCTGGGTGCCCTTGGATACTTATAAAGTGATCACCATGCGCCAACATGTAATAAGGACAAAAAGAACTACTCGCGAGCACTTCAATATTTATATCTTTAGGTAATTGAATAACTTGATCTTGATGACTTGCTATCAAATTCAGCTTATCTTGAAAGGGTTCCATCCAGGGTTTTCTATGCACAACTTGATTAGAAGAAACTCCAATACCCCAACCTTTATCAGATGTTCCTACCACCCCACCTAATACCTTGATCATTAATTGATGCCCAAAGCAAATACCAATAAACATTTTTTTTGCTTGATCTAATTCGTAAATAAATTCTTCCAGTCGTTTAATCCAGTCTAGATCATCGTTGATATTATGGCGACTACCGGTGGTGATATATACATCACATTCATCTAGATCTTGAGGATATTCTAACAACTGCACTCGGTAGGCTTTAAATCGACAATCAGGTGAAACTTTGGCAAATAATGTAGCCATTATTTTCGGGTAATCGCCAAATGTTGGTTGCAGTACATCTAACACTTGGTCGCACTGTAATATTCCTATTTTCATTCTGAAACCTATTAAACCTAGATCCTGCAAGTAATCGTACACATACTGCACAACAGATTGTTCCATATAGCAAACCTTATTCTTTGGAAATATCAATAAGTATTCCACGCAGAATAAGATTAACTCTATGAAACAATTTACTGTACATTATATGCACGATTTCTTGTAGGATCTAGGTTAAAGCCTACCATTTACCGCATCTGTAAATATTTTGGCATAACATTCGGCGCTAAAACTAATAGGATTTCCTGCAGCAGAAGGATCTATTGCTGACATTTTACCTATGTGCTCAGCTTGAACTTCATCAATATCAATAATTGATAACGAGTGAGGAATACCTAAATCACAGCGCATCTCTAATATCCAATTTATAAAGCCATTAAAACCAGGCTGTTTTAAACATAAATAATGGCTTAAGCGATCAATTCTATCTGCTATTACTTGTTGATTAGCCTTAAGGATATAAGGCATTAAAATTGCATTAAGTAATCCATGATGCGCACCATAGACAGCACCTAAAGAGTGGGCAATAGCATGCATGCCACCAAGACCTTTTTGGAACGCAGTAGCACCCATCAAAGATGCCACTTGCATTTGGGTGCGGGCTTCCAGATCAGTGCCATTTTCTACTGCTCTAGGCAAATAATCTTTAATCAGTTGAATTCCTTGCATAGCAATACCATCTGCCATTGGGTGATAAGCAGGTGAGCAGAATGCCTCCAAATTATGAGACAACGCATCCATACCAGTCGCAGCAGTAATTTTTGCGGGTAGCGCCAAGGTTAGTTCTGGATCTAGAATAACTTGGCTAGGCAACATTTTAGGGTGAAAAATAACTTTTTTAACTTGCCGCTCGGTGTCAGTGATAACCGCCGCACGACCAACTTCAGAACCAGTGCCAGACGTAGTAGGAACCGCAACAACAGGTGCCATACCAGATACATTTACGCGCTTCCAATTATCGCCAAGATCTTCAAAGTCCCAGAGTGAACGATCTTGACCAACCATCAATGCCACTGCCTTACCTGCATCCAAACCAGAACCACCACCAAAGGCAATCACCCCATCGTGACTACCAGCTCGGTAGGCATCTACGCCATCAATAATATTTCTACCACTAGGATTACTTTGGATATTACTGAATAGCCCACATCGCAAGCCTGCCTTATTACAACTCGCAACCGCAGCACTTATCATTGGTAATGATGCTAAGCCAGGATCAGTGATTAACAATGGTGCTTGTATCCCTAAATCTTTGCAAGCTACGGATAATTCGCTGATACGTCCAGCACCTATGCTGATATTGGTTGGGTAATTCCAGTTTGCTATTAATTTATGCATTATTTGTCTCTTACATTTAACCTAGGTCCTGCAAGTGATCATGCAGATAGTGTGTGACAAATTGTTTCGTAGGGTTAGTTTTATTATGGTTTGCTATATAAAACAATCTATTATGAAAAATATGTATGATCACCTGCAGGATCTAAGTTTAAGGTAAATCGAAGAATGAAGGATGTTCAATCGGTATTATAAGTTAAAATATGACACCTAAATAATTGTACTGTAAATTGAATTATGAATGCTAATCAGCCTACCTATAACGATATTTTAAGACTTTTTCAAGAAACTGAACGCAGATCTCAAGAAACCGAGCGTATGTTTCAAGAAACCGAACGCAGATTTCAAGAAACTGATAAAAAATTTCAAGAAACTGATAAAAAATTTCAAAAGCTTGAACTTATATTCAAAGAAACTGACCGAAAACTTTTGGAATCTAGCCAAGAGGCGCGTCGTGAAATCAAAATGGTAAACGAATCTATCGGGAGATTAGGTAATCGTCTAGGAGATTTTGTCGAAGAAATGGTCAGGCCAGCTGTAGTACGTTTGTTTCAGGAGCAAGGTATTGAGGTGCATGAAGTACATCGTGGAGTTGCGGCCCATCGTGATGGAGATGATATTGAAATTGATTTACTGGTAGTTAACACCACGGATGTAGTGGCTGTTGAGTGTAAAAGTATGTTAAGTATTGATGATGTTAAGCAGCATTTAATAAATTTAAATAAGCTAAAAAAACTGTTACCAACATATTCTGCAAAGAATGTAATGGGTGCGGTATCTGCTATGGTTTTACCGGATAATGTAGCGCGTTATGCGTATAAGCAAGGATTGTTTGTGATAGCGCAATCAGGCGATCATTTACTAATCCGCAACGATAATAATTTCAAACCTAATGTTTGGTGAATAAACAGATCTGTGATCACACAAAAACATGTAGATACTCTCTTAATAAAGTTTGAATCTTTTCTAATAAATTCTTTAATAAAGCATCACTAGCCGGATGATGCTCGTATAAAAGAGTCCATTGAGTTTGTTTCTCTGTAGATATTTTTAAATAATTAATGCCGGTCAGCAATTGAAACACCCAGCGCAAAGTCGGAATCTTTGTTGCTTGATTAATCTGATTTGGCAGCATCAGTCGAAGCTTCATCATCCGCCATAACCAATGGTACAAAAGACACACCCATGACCGAATCCGTATGCACTGTGCCACCTTTGCCTTTTGCTACTAGCATTAATTCTTGATACATATATGGTAAACCAATCGGAATCACCATACGGGCGCCGGGTTTGAGTTGATCAACCAGACTTTGTGGTATATGCGTGGCAGCGGCTGTTACGATAATGGCGTCAAAAGGAGCTTTCTCTTTCCAACCATGATAACCGCTGCCACTGCGCACCTTGATGTTTTCATAACCCAACGACTTTAACCGTTGTCTAGCGGATTCAGCCAATTCGGGAATTTTCTCAATGGTGAAAACCTGCCGCACTAATTGAGAAAGTATCGCTGCTTGATAACCTGACCCCGTGCCAATTTCCAATACAACGCTTTCAGTTGTGACATCAACTAAATCCGTCATTAATGCGACCATATAGGGCTGCGAAATGGTTTGTCCGTGGCCAATTGGCAGGGGACTATTTTCAAATGCCAATGCTTTATTATTGCCTGAAACAAACGCTTCTCTGTCAATAACCTGCATCGCCTGCATGACACGTTCATCAAATGCTTCTCTTCCCGTATATGAAGCGGTAAATTTAGCTTCCTGTCGGATAGTATCTAGCATATGTTTTTGTTTCTTATTCATGACATTGAACTATCAAGGTTGCACCTTACATTTTGTAAACAATGCCTGCAATAATGCCTCAAACGATTCATTAGCTCAATATTAAAAAAAAGGTCTGGTCGCGAGTCGCAATCTGAATCTATTGCATTGATGTAAAATGTAAGATCTGAAACCCACAAGCACAATTTGGACGATCAAAGGAGAAACGACGTGATTGTCCATTGGTAACATTAGGACTGGTCTTGGATGGCGATGGCTTTCCACTCGCCAGCCAGGTGTTTCCTGGCAATGTCAGTACCAAGGAGATGAATATTTATGAAATGATAATTATTGAGAAGGAGATGATCTTATTATAGGAATATAAAATTTTTTCACTATAGAGAAATATTAACGAGAAAATGGAAGCGATTGTTCTTTTTAAGGAAAAAAGAAAAATGAATAGCGAGATAAAAATAGAAAAAAGCAACAGCACTGGCAAGCGGATTTTGATGCACTGTGAGAATACAGGTATTACAAACGTTCTAATGAAAAGATTTAGAAAAATCTTTATAAGCAGTGTAGTGTTAGTTTTATGTTTTAATTTTACAGTTGTAGTAGCTGATCAAATAGATAATCAAATAATAGACGTTCCCAAAAATGTTAAATTTCATACGCGCTCAATCGTTGCTTGTGATCCAGTAGAAGACGCATGCGGTATTGCAGTAGTATCATTTGCTTCAGGAGTTCCAGCTGTTGTTCCTGTTGGAGAAGTAAATGTGATGGTTGCCAATCAAGGATTCTTTCCATCTCATAGCACTTCCCAAAGTATTATTAAAAATATAAAAATATTTGGAATGAGTGCAAGCGACGCGCTCAATAGTGCATTAGCAACCGATCCCCGAGCTGAGCTTCGTCAGTTGGGCGTAGCTACATTAGATCCATCGGAACCATTTGGAGTTTCCGTTGCTAATTTCACTGGTGCTAGCAACATCACACAGCTTCCAGAAACTTGTAATATAACTGGAGAGACTTACGCTGTACAAGGTTCATTGCAAACTTCATCTGAAGTCTGTAGCGCAATGGCTGCTGCGTTTGATGCTGAAGAGGGTAGCTTGGCCGTGAGATTGCTAAAAGCATTAACTGCAGGCTCTTCTGTGGGAAATGATGCCAGAGGTGAAACATCTGCGACAGTAAAAGTCTACTCAGGTAGCTGGGTATTATCTGATGTTACACCGTTAAGTGCAGATGCAAACGTTGATAGATCAAAAGATTGGGAAGAAGAACTAGAGTATGGAGTTTCTGCCTATCTTGCAACGTTAGTACCAGCTGATCCTCGTAACCTGGTTAAATTAACAGACGATCTTACAGATGATTTACTCAAGGCATTATCAAAATTAGGTTATTACCAAGGTCGAGATAGAGAAAGAGATAGAGATAGAGAAAGAGATAGAGAAAGAGATAGGGAAGATGATGAATGGTTACCTGCGGCAGAAGAAGCGCTTATTGCTTTTGGTGTGTCCAATCAGTTTTTCCCTAGTGGTACTGTATTAAAGGATGAAGGGAGGTTTATTGATGGGCCCACAGCTTCTTACATAATTGAAGGTGAAGAGCGCGAAGTTGCAGTTCCATTTGCACCCTAAATTCTAAAAGTACATTTTAGCTTCGTATTAGTAAACCCAATTGGACAAGCGGGGAATTGGGCTGAATTGGGTTTGCTTTATAATTGGAAATAATTAGCATTTAGGCGGCGCTCCTGATTAAATCGTTATGCTCTTTAGCCCATCTTTTGGTTTTTCATATTAAAATCGTGCAATCCATTGATTATTCGTTAGTATTGAATTGCGATTATTTTTATAATCATTTAGGTAAGGACGTTATTAGCCCGTAAAATAGGTTTTGTTTTTAGCTGCTTTTGTTTCTGTCTTTTAGCTTTTATTTCGTTATCTGTGGTGGCTGTAATACCTGATTTAATAACAGTGGTTTTAAGGGACTAGGTAATAATAATTTGTCCATTTAGACTTGCTCTTTTACTCTTATTTTTCGTTGGTTCTCAGGTTACATAGAATAACTATGCGCCCTACTAATCGCCTCAAATCAGAGTCAAAATGACTTCGCCTAAATGGATAAATTATTATTGCCTCGTCCCTAAATTTTTTTCACCATAAGCCAGATTATGCCAATAGCTGCAGAAAGCCAATCAGATCATCTGCTACATGTTTTGTATACGTTACAACAACAGCATCAGCATATCTCCAACCAATCCATTAATCAGGTTGCTGCCGAATTTAACCTTCCTATCAGTCAAGTAATTGCGGTAGCCGAATTTTATTCTTTTTTTTATCGCTCACCTCGTGGTCGTTATCATCTCCTATTTAGCAATTGCACTAGTTGCGGGTATCTGGCGACAGGTAAAAACTTGCTATTGGCACTTGGTCAACGATTAGGTGTTGTTGCTGGTGAGACTCGTGCCGATGAATTGGTGAGTATTGGCGAGACTTCTTGTATTGGTATGTGTGATCAGGGTGCTGCATTATTGATTAATGGCTTACCTATGGTGGGGCTTGATGCTGATCGGATTGAGCAGGCTGCCCAATTAATAACGGCAGAAACGCCAATTGAATACTGGCCCGCCGAGTGGTTTTATATTGAAGATCATATCCACCAACCTGGCTTGCTACTAGAAAATAATGGTAGTCCTGGCGATAGTTTACGTGTGGCATTAAAGTGCGGTGCGAATGAAACGCTAAAAAAGATCCAGCAATCTGGTTTGCGTGGGCGAGGGGGTGCTGGGTTTAGTACTGGTAAAAAATGGCAGTTTTGTCGGGATGCACCAGGTTTAGAGCATTATGTTATTTGTAATGCAGATGAAGGTGAGCCAGGTACATTCAAGGATCGTGTATTGTTGCAGAACTATGCCGGTGCTATGTTTGAAGGTATGACTTTGTGTGCTTTTGTTATCGGTGCGGAAAAAGGATTTGTTTTCCTGCGTGGTGAGTATCGTTATTTATTGGCACATTTACAAACAATACTAAGGCAACGTCGTCAATCAGGATTACTGGGAAAGCAGATACTAGGTCAAAACAGTTTTAATTTTGACATTGAAATTGTGGTTGGTGCAGGTGCTTATATTTGCGGTGAAGAATCTGCACTGATAGAAGCATTAGAAGGCAAGCCTGGTATTCCTCGTGTGCGCCCACCATTTCCAGTGACACAAGGTTATCTAGGCCAACCTACCGTAGTTAATAATGTTGAGACTTTAATCGCCGCTGCACATATTAATCTACATGGCAGTGACTGGTTTACAGTTATTGGTACAGAAAAATCAACTGGCAGTAAGATATTAAGCATCAGTGGTGATTGTCTGTCACCAGGAGTTTATGAATACCCATTTGGTATTAGCATTCAACAGGTACTTGATGACTGTGGTGCAGCTAATGTTCAGGCAGTGCAAGTGAGTGGCCCGTCTGGCAAATTATTAGGGGCGGCAGATTTCAAACGTAAGATTAGTTTTGAGGATGTTTCTTGTGGTGGTTCATTGTTAATATTTTCCCAACACCAGGATTTATTGGCAGTTAATCGTAATTTCGCTAATTTCTTTACCCATGAAAGTTGTGGATTCTGCACACCTTGTCGTGTGGGTACTCAACTGTTAAAAAATAAATTGGCTAAAATTATTAATGGTAGGGCAACAGTCGATGATGTTGCAGAAATAAAACATCTTGGTTTATTGACCAATCAGTATTCACATTGCGGTTTAGGGCAAACAGCCGCGAACCATATACTGCATAGCATGGAAAATTTTCCTGATGTATTCGCAGGTTGTCTAACAGATAATTCTTATACCCCACAATTTGATTTAGATGCAGCACTTGAAGATGCGCGTCAAATAACATTACGTGACGATGACGCGGCACATTTAAAAAATTAAATCATGCAAAATACGATCATTATTGATGGTCAAGAAATAATCTTTAAGGATGGTCAGACTATTATGGATGCAGCACTCGCTGCCAAAATTTATATTCCTCATCTGTGTCATTACCCTGGATTAACCCCCCATGGCAATTGCAAGCTTTGTACGGTTAATCTTGGCGGTAAAAGTGTTTCTGCCTGTACTACACCTGCTATGTCTGGTCAGCAGATTAGTAACAACACGGCTGAGCTTAATGAAGCTCGTACCACGGTGACACAAATGTTGTTTATTGAGGGAGATCATATTTGCCCATCCTGTGAAAAAACCGGTAACTGCAAACTGCAAGCTATGGCCTATCATCTAGGTATGTTGGATGAACATTTTTCACCGTTCTATCCGCGCCGTGAAATAGATGCCTCGCACCCAGCCATATTGCTTGATCGAAGTCGTTGTATTCTATGTGACCTATGTGTACGCGCTAGTCGTGAGATTGATGGAAAAAATGTATTTGCCATTGCTGGGCGCGGTATTGCTGCACATTTAATTGTTAATTCATCCAGTGGCAAACTAGTAGATAGTGATATTGATGTTAGTGACCTGGCGACAAATATTTGTCCGGTTGGTGCTATCCTAATTAAAGAACAAAGCTATACCATACCTATTGGTAAGCGTATTTATGATCAGCAAACAATAGTTGAAGTTGGCCTGCAAGAAGCTATTTCAGAAAAAACAAAACATGACCACGACTAAAATTAGAATTGCTACTACTTCTCTAGCTGGTTGCTTCGGTTGTCATATGTCTTTTCTTGATATGGATGAACGACTGGTGGCTTTATTGGAACATGTTGAATTTAATCGTTCGCCACTTACTGACATTAAACATTGCGACCCTTGTGATATTGGTTTGGTTGAGGGTGGGCTGTGTAATGCTGAAAATATCAAGGTACTTAGAGAATTTCGTGCTAATTGTAAGATTTTAATTGCGATGGGTGCTTGTGCTATTAATGGTGGTGTACCAGCTATGCGTAATCATTTTGATTTGCGTGAATGTCTGGAAGAAGTATATATAAACGGGACTGGCGTTGAACAGCCACAGATTCCTAATGATACTGAACTACCTTTACTTCTAGATAAAGTTAGGCCGTTAAGTGATGTGGTGCAAGTAGATTATTATCTGCCAGGATGCCCGCCTTCAGCTAATGACTTTTTACGTATACTTAGCCAATTGCTGGAAGGCAAGCAAGCTGTTATTCCTGCTAATAGCTTTCATTTCGATTAAGGATAATAGGTAGCCTGGATTTACATTTAAGGTAGGGTGCGTTTTACGCACCAACGTCATAAATGGTGCATGGAATGCACCCTACCTGTGATTCTTTTGAACATCAAAAGGCAAATAAATATGTCGATATAACCAATAAATATATTCTGTTAGCATGTCGCTAATATAAACATAAACTAGTAATATGTCGATAAATTCAAAAAATATAAATATGGTTAACGTTGCTTGGGCACCAGATCAACCTTACAACAATATCCCAACACTGCCACCAAAGCTTGATTTAGAAACAAAAGCTGTGTTAAAGCAATGTATTGTAGCAAGAGCTGCCTTGGCAGAACTTAAACAAGCAGCTGAGCTAATTCCAGGTCAAGGTATGTTGATTAATACATTACCATTGCTAGAAGCTCGTGCCAGTTCTGAAATCGAAAATATCGTAACCACTAGCGATAAACTATTTCAGCATTTACATGGACAAGAAGAACATGCCGACTCTGCTACCAAAGAGGCGATACGTTATAGTCATGCTTTATTGAAGGGTTATGTTTCCTTACGCGATCGGCCATTAAATACCAGCACAGCTGAAGCGATATGTAGCCAGATTAAAGGTGTAGAAATGACTGTCCGCAAAGATCAATTCGAAGCTACACACCCTTTTACAGATGGCAACGGACGCACCGGGCGGGTGCTCAACAGCTTGTTTTTGATTCAAGAGAATTTGTTAACCTTGCCAATCTTATATCTAAGTCGCTACATCATTGTTAATAAAACTGACTACTATCGTTTGCTGTTAAAAGTAACTACAGAGCAGGCATGGGAAGAATGGCTTATTTACATGCTCAAAGGGATAGAAGAAACCGCGATTTGGACGGTAGCTAAAATTCGTGCAATTCGTATACTGTCTGAACATACCAAGGAGTATGTGCGTTTAACAGCAGGAAAAATATACAGTCATGAGTTGGTCAATCTAATTTTTGAATTACCTTATTGTCGCATCCATAACCTAGATGAAGCCGGAATAGCCAAACGCCAAGCTGCATCCAGTTATTTAAAGAAACTGGTAAGTATTGGTGTATTGACAGAAAATCAAGTCGGTAGAGAAAAACTGTTTATCCATCCCAAGTTGATGCAACTACTAACACGTGAAGGTAATACCTTCGTGCCGTACCAATAAACATCGTTCATTACAATTAAGAATTAATTCACCATGTCACAGAATGATTCATCTTCTACCAACACCCGGCGTATTGCAATTGATCCGATCACACGGGTAGAAGGTCATGGAAAAATCACCCTGTTGCTGGATAAAGATAACCATATTCAGGAAGCACGGCTGCACATCACAGAATTTCGTGGTTTTGAGAAATTTATTCAAGGTCGACCCTACTGGGAAGTGCCAGCTCTGGTGCAACGCTTATGTGGCATTTGTCCTGTCAGCCATCAATTAGCAGCAGCTAAAGCAGTGGATCAATTAGTTGGCGTGAATAAGCTCACTCCAGCCGCAAACAAATTACGGCGCTTACTTCATTTTGGTCAGATTTTACAATCCCATGCACTACATTTTTTTCATCTTTCCTCACCAGATTTATTATTTGGCTTCGGTAGTGATCCGATGCAGCGTAATATCGTCGGCTTATTAAATAGCTACCCAGATATTGCCTTGAAAGGTGTCAAATTACGTAAATTTGGCCAACAAATCATTGAAGCAATAACGGGTAAACGTATCCACGGTACAGTTGTTATCCCTGGCGGCATGAACCGGCCACTTACCTCGACAGCACGCAATACCCTATTAAAAGATATTAAAGATATTCTGACCTGGAGCCAAGATGCCGTCACTTTAAATGAACAAATTCACACAGAACATCCTGAACACTACACCTTTGCTACTCTACAGAGTAACTATCTTGGCATGATTGGTAACAAAGGTGATTTAGAGTTCTATCATGGTGGTTTACGTGCCCGCACTGCAAGTGGCGATTATATTTTTGATCATTTTGATTATTGTGACTACCAACAAATTCTGCGTGAAGAAGTTCGCTCGTGGAGTTATATGAAATTTCCCTATTTGATTGAATTAGGCAAAGCACAAGGCTGGTATAGAGTTGGCCCACTGGCCAGAATCAATAACTGCGATTTCATCGATACACCCAAGGCAGAAGCCGCACGTAAACGTTTCAAAACATTTGGCCAAGAAAAATTTGTTCACCACACCCTGGCCTACCACTGGGCACGTATGATTGAAGCCTTGCATTGTGCGGAATCAATTTACGAATTATTAAATGACCCAGAGATTACCGGCACTGAATTAACAGTAGAAAAGGGCGATAAACAACAAGAAGGTATTGGCGTAATCGAAGCACCTCGCGGCACCCTGTTTCACCACTACAAAATTAATGAAGAAGGACTTATTACCAAAGCTAATTTAATCGTATCAACCACCAGCAATAACCAGGCAATGAATGAATCCGTGCGTTCAGTTGCTAATACTTATATTGAAGGACAGCAAATTACCGAAGGTTTGCTTAATCATTTAGAAGTAGCTGTGCGCGCTTATGATCCCTGTTTATCTTGTGCAACCCATGCATTGGGTAAAATGCCTTTACAAGTTGAATTGCTTGATGCTGACGGTGGTCTGGTTGATCGGTTAACTAAAGGTGCTGCTGGGGATATCTACCGGAATTATTAAAAAAATAGGACTTACGCATTGACAGAGTGTTTATAATATGAAGGACAATATATCGAAAAAGTTGACTTAAACTAAATGAGAAAAATAACCAGAGTATCAACAGCCCGCTGTACTATAGCAATGTATATTAGTTTTCTTTTAAGCG
>JAJFJL010000227.1 GCA_021774055.1 Nitrosomonas sp.
AAAAATTACAAGTAGGGAGCATTCCATGCACAATTTATAATGTTGAATGTTGAATGTTGAATGTTGAATGTTGAATGTTGAATGTTGAATGTTGAATGTTGAATGTTGAATGTTGAATGTTGAATGTTGGTGTGTAAAACTAACTCTACCTTAAATGTAAATATGGGAAGTGGAAATTAACAACTATTCAATTACAAAGATATAGTTTATAAAAATTAATTGGTTAAGCTTTGTTTTTGGATAATTATATTTTTCTATCTACATAGAATAATGACGGATGCCATATTTTGTAACACAGAATTAATATGCCCTATTTTATAATCTGTTGTTTTCTTCTTTTAACCGGGTTCACATTGTTTAGTTCTACTACTTTAGCACAAGAAAATCAGGACTCACCGCCGGTTATCCTTAACTCAATCAATGTCACCGCGACACGTACTGAACAGCAGCCTGAACAAATTCCAAATGCCGTTACTTATCTGAAACAAGATACTTCACAAAATTATAAACCTGGTGTTACGTTAGATGAATTTGCCCAAGGCACACCTGGTGTATTTTTTCAGAATCAGCATAACTTCGCACAGGATTTACGGATTTCGATTCGTGGTTTTGGCGCACGTTCGCCGTTTGGTGTGCGTGGTGTACAGGTGCGTGTGGATGGTATTCCACAAACCTTGCCGGATGGTCAAACCCAACTTGATTCGATTGATCCGTCGCTGATTGAACGTATGGAAATTCTGCGCGGTCCTTCCGCTTCGTTGTTTGGTAATGCTTCCGGTGGCATGATTGATATCACAACACGTAGTGCGCCTAATGAAAAATTTACTGTAACCCCGAGGCAAGTATTTGGTCAATTTGGTTTATTCAAGTCTGAGCTTTTTGCCGGCGGTCAAAATGGGCGTTTTGGTTATGGTCTGTTTGGTTCCCATCTACAACAAAAAGGTTGGCGTGATCATAGTCGTGTGGAGAATGTGTTCTCTCAGCTTAAACTAAACTACCAGACTAATAATGGCTCTGATTGGATGCTGTTATTACGTAAATTTTATTCGCTAGAATCTAAAGACCCGGGTGGCTTAACTGCAGCTCAGGTAAGAGATAACCCTAGGCAAGCGGCATCGCGTAATCAACAATTCAATGCTGGTGAAGAAGTAAGTCAAGAGCAGTTTGGCTTACGCTATCGTAAAAAATTTACCACCACACAAACTCTTTCCATTACCACGCATGGTTTACATCGAGATTTCCAAAATCGTTTACCATTTGTTGGGGGAGGGCAGGTACGCTTTGATCGTTTGGCGGGTGGTTTAGCGCTTAAGTTGATTAATGATAAGCCGTTGTTTGAACGCCCCAACCGTCTGCTGTTGGGGGTTGATTATGGCATTATGAATGACAACCGACAGCGTTTTAATAATGATTCAGGATTACAAGGTGCACGCACTTTAGATCAAATTGAACGTGTGCAAAGTGTGGGGCCATTCTTTCGTAATGAATGGAATATGTTGGATAAATTAGATTTGGTGGTTGGTGGTCGTTGGGATTGGTTGAATTATAATGTCACCGATAGGTTTCAGGCAGATGGTGATCAATCTGGTTCTAAAAACTTATCGCAAGCTAGTGGCACTGCTGGTTTGGTGTATCACCTAGCTAAGCAACATCAAGTTTATACTAATATTGGTTCTGTATTTGAAGCACCAACTACCACCGAATTAATTAACAACCCAAGTGGCAGCGGTGGCTTTAATACTGATCTTGAAGCACAAACATCACTAAGTCATGAATTAGGCTTGCGTGGTACTCCCGGAGGGTTTCAATATGAGACTGCAGTATTTTATATTCGCTCGTCAAATGAGATCACACCTTTTGAAATTGACTCGTCACCTGGACGGGCTTTTTTTCGTAATGCAGGTAAATCGCGCCGTTTTGGTGTTGAAACACGGTTAGCAAGCCCAGTTTGGCATGGCTGGCAGAGTGATATTGCATATACTTATTCTGATTTTGCCTTTGAGAAATTCATTGTCGATAACGTTAATTTGGAAGGCAATGCTTTCCCTGGCGCACCGAAACACCGCTGGCAAGGGCGTGTACGCTATACCCATGCATCAGGTTTGTTTGGACAGTTTCGTGTACAGCGGGTTGGTAAGTTTTTTGTTAATGATATTAATACGGTTAGTAACAATGCTTATAATCTAGGACAGTTATTATTTGGTTGGGAAGCCAAACATAACTGGCTTGAAGGTTCGGTGTTTATGGGTATTAATAATTTATTTGACGAACAATATAATGCTAATACTCGTATTAATGCTGCTTTTGGCCGTTTCTTTGAGCCAGGCCCACCGCTTAATGTTTTTGGCGGGCTGCGTGTTCGGATTGTGGGGTTTTGAATGACGCGTATCTCTTGTTCCAATACACCACGCGGGAGCATGGGAACAAGGATTAGCAAAGTATATTGGAATTCCATTGCAAATAATTAGTGATACATCCATCACCTTAACAGTAATCAAGGAGATAACACAAATGATCCGTAAAGCACCTATTTTAATGCTATTAGTTGTCGCATCTTTGTTGGGCAGTTATTTAATTTCCTCCGCACATGCGCAACGTATACAAACAGAATTTGAAGTCAAAATACTAGCTGATGGTTTGAAATTCCCTTGGGGTATGACTTTTTTGCCTGATGGCAGAATGCTAGTCACAGAACGTATTGGTCAGTTACGTATCGTTTCACCAGATGGAGGTATCTCTGCACCGGTAAAAGGTGTTCCTGCTGTTATGAATCATAAGCAAGGTGGTTTACTTGATGTAGAGTTAGACCCGGATTTCTCTAATAACCAGTTTATTTATTTATCTTATGCAGAACCAGAGGGGAGTAAATCAGGGACTGCGGTTGCTA
The DNA here is from genome assembly GCA_021774055.1 of Nitrosomonas sp. Classification (GTDB taxonomy): domain Bacteria; phylum Pseudomonadota; class Gammaproteobacteria; order Burkholderiales; family Nitrosomonadaceae; genus Nitrosomonas. The sequence goes on from JAJFJL010000227.1 coordinate 2,888, forward strand.
AAGCTAAATTGATTGATGGTAGCTTGAAAGATTTACAAGTTATTTTTCGTCAATTGCCCAAAACACATGGTGACCAACATTTTGGCTCGCGTTTAGTATTTGCACCTGATGGTAATTTATTTATTACCTTAGGTGACCGTGCTAGTCATATGGAAGAATCACAATCATTAGATAATCATATTGGTAAGTTAATTCGGATTAAGCCAGATGGCTCTATTCCTGCTGATAATCCTTATGTAAATCATCCAACAGCTAAACCTGAAATTTGGTCCTATGGTCACCGGCATATCCAGGGTGCAGCGATTCACCCTAAAACTGGTGAGTTGTGGATTCATGAGCATGGCCCGCGTGGTGGTGATGAAATCAACATTCCTCAAGCAGGCAAAAATTATGGTTGGCCTAAAGCCAGCTATGGTGTGCACTATTCAATGATCCCGATTAAAGATGAGCATGCGGCACAAGGTTTCATAGAACCTATTTACTACTGGACACCTTCTATCGCACCATCTGGCATGATGTTTTATAGCGGCCAACAGTTTCCCGCATGGCGCAGTAGTGTATTTGTTGGTGCTTTAGCTGGTAGACAGCTGGTCAGGTTGACGGCAAATGATAGTGGTGTGCTAAGTGAAGAAGCTTTGCTAAAAAATACTGTACGTTTTCGTGATGTAGAACAGGGACCAGACGGTGCAATCTATCTACTTACAGACGATGGTAATGGAAAAGTTTTAAAGATTGTTGGTGTGGGTAATGATTGATCATTTTTTATAAATGAGAGCAGAAGGATTATTGAGAATATGGATAATACCGAGGAAATTGAGGAAGCCGAACAAGTCGCAGAAATTGATAAGATTGAAGGTCTTGGCGACGATGAGGATACCTCATTGGGTGATTATCCAATTGATACCTTATTGATTAGGAATGAACCACGTACGGTGCATGATGTATTACGGAGAATTAACTCGGGCGGCTATATTATGAACCCTGATTTTCAGCGTGATTTTATTTGGTCAGAAGAGAAACAAAGTAAACTTATTGAATCTGTTTTAATGCGAATTCCCTTACCAGTGTTTTATATGGGAGAGGACGAGCAAGGTAAAATGATTGTTGTTGATGGCTTGCAACGACTGTCAACCTTTAAGCGTTTTGTTAAAAATGACCTGCGATTAAAACTTCCCAAACAATCTGAACTTAATAATAAGTATTTTGAAGACCTCTCAGCTAAACTGCAGAACCGAGTTGAAGACTGTAATTTGATTCTTTATATTATTGATTCTAAAGTACCTGAGCGTGCAAGACTAGATATTTTCGAGCGGGTGAATAGTGGGTTGCCGTTGACCAGGCAGCAAATGCGTAATTGTTTATACAATGGTAAGGCTACACGGTTTTTAAAGAGTGAAAGTGAAACTGAATGCTTTAAACAGGCTACAGGAGGAAGTCTTAGAACACCAAACATGCGTGATAGAGAGTTTGTTAATCGTTTTTGTGCTTTTTCAATCTTGCCACTGGATACCTATAGAGATATGGATGAATGGTTTGCTGAAGCATTAAAAAAAATGAACTGTTTAGATGAATCATCGTTACAGGTACTTTCAGATGATTTTCGAAATTCATTACAAAATAATTTAATGCTTTTTGGCAAGCATGCATTCCGAAAATACTCACCTGAAAAAGAAAGGCGTAGCGTTTTAAATGCTTCGCTTTGGGATGTCATGAGTACTGGTCTTGCTAGTTATCCGAATGATCAGGTTAAATCACATGAAAAAATTATTAAAAAAAGATTTTGTGAATTAATTAATGATGAAAAATTTATTTGGTCAATAACCTATGGTCCAAATAGCCCTGATCGTGTGCGTTATCGTTTTGAAGCAACTAAAAAAATGTTTGTGGAGATATTTAATGCTTAGTCGTCTTGACCTTAGTTATTTTAAATGTTTTGAAGCACTTCATTTGCCTCTAAAGAATCTTACTTTATTGTCTGGTTCAAATGCATCAGGTAAATCATCGGTATTGCAGCCACTCGTTTTGCTGCATCAGACTATGCGTGAACATGAATGGTCTACACGTTTGATGTTAAATGGCGAGTCTATAAAATTAGGCACTGTAGCAGATGTGGTAGATAAAGTTCATGGTAGGCGTGACATTGAAATCGGTGTTATTGATGATAGCCAAGACTACACTTGGCATTGTTCTGGAGATCGTGAAGAACTTTCAATGTTAGTTTACAGTGTTAAGACTGGGCGGGTGGCCTATGACCAACCAAAACCACTACATTATTTGTTACCAACAGCTATTAGCACATCATTGGCTAAGTCATTAGCTAATCGTTTAAAAAACTTAACATACATTACCGCTGAACGGGTTGGTCCGCGTGAAGTTTATGCTCTTGAAGATAGTCAAATTGCTTCAGTGGTTGGGCCAGCAGGTGAGTATGCGGTGAGTGTGTTGTATTGGGGGCGGGATGAGGAGGTTTTAGCAGGATTAGTTATTCAAAGTGAGGTTAATAAACGTTTGCGTCAAACTGAAGCATGGATGCGTAGATTTTTTCCTGGATGTGGATTAGATGTGCAACAAATTTCTAAAGTAAATTCTGTCACTCTAGGATTGCGTACTTCTGATGCTACTGATTTTCATCGTCCAATTCATGTTGGCTTTGGCCTTACACAAGTGTTACCAATTGTGATTGCAGTGCTTTCTGCCGCTAAGGATGACATTTTGCTGATTGAAAACCCGGAAGTTCATTTACACCCTGCTGGACAGGCGTTAATGGGGCAATTTTTAGCACAAGCAGCCAGTGCCGGTATACAAATTATTGTTGAAACCCATAGTGATCATGTGCTGAATGGTATCCGTAGATTTGTTAAATCAGGGAAGATTCGACCAGAACAAGTTGCTTTACATTTTTTCAGACCTCGTGATACAGATGGTGCGCAAATTGTTAGTCCACAAATAGATGCAAGTGGAAACATTGATGCTTGGCCAGATGGATTCTTTGATCAATTTGATAAAGATATGAATCATTTTGCCGGTTGGGACTAATGAAAATACTGCTAAATGATTTGTCTTTACATGGACAGTTTCAGAATATTAAGGAATTTCAGAATTCAATTGCCATGATTATGCGCATGCGGCGAGAAATAATAAGATTTGGCCGTGAATTGCGTTGTCATCGTAAAATAGCCTATGCACAAATCACCCATAAGCTAACGATGCAACAAGCCATACAGGCATTTAATGAAAGTGAACGCCGTGCAGTGATGGTGTGGTTAACACAGCGTGGTCCCTTCTGGGAGGATACACGTGATCATGCATGTGATGATTATTTTGCATATAAAGAAAGTGTTGTAACAGACCTGGCTTTAGGTGAAGCGGCATACGGTTGTTTTAATGATAGTGAATGTCATACCGTAAGCCTAACACCTTCTGATTGGCAATTTACCCCAGTTCCTGTTGCTTGGCATAGTGATAACACAGTAACCAATATTGATGTCCCTAATCATTGGGCAGTTAATACACTTGAAACAGTGCTGCAAAATGCTTCACCTCCAGCACAATCTTGGCAACAGCTTGCCACCGATATGCAAGTTCGTTGCACTAATCTGACTTTTGCCGCTGATAGTTTTGCCCCATTGTATAGTCATCCTTTTGTTCCTAGTGTCGCTGAGAGGATTGTTAAACGTTTGGAAATCTTAGATAAATTTAAATGTTGTTTTGATGCGCAAGGACAAAGAACGCTCGAAGGGCAGCATATCTATAAAACTTATTTTATGGGTAAGAAGGCTTTGTTTTCTGATTCGTCGGATGGTGAGAAAAGAAAATTTGAAACAGAGCTTACTTTCAAACACCCAGATAATAATCTTGAAACATTGTTCTGTCCTTGGCATGGAAAAGAAAAGACAGATCAACGCCGTATTCATTTTTCTTGGCCTATTAGAGCAAATGAAAAACTGTATGTGGTTTATGTTGGCCCGAAGATTACTAGACGATAGAAATGGGAAAAATAACGCAGCTTGATTCAGCATGGAAAGATTGGATTACCAATAATTTAGCCAGAGGTTGCACCTCACAATCATTGGTTAATGTTATGGTTGGTAAGAATTTTGATCCTGCTTTTGCGAATGCTATGGTACTTCAGTTTTCCGAATTTCCAGTACAGGCTAAATCAGAAGCACCAGCATTAGCATCTTCTCTTGAAAAATACATTAACAATCAACCAATATTTCCAACGAGTGGTGGATTAATTCACACCGATGATCGGGTGGTTAAGGTGGTTGCCAGAGTTGCCAAGCCGGTGGTGGCTGTTTTGGATAACTTATTGTCAGACGAAGAATGTGATTTGCTGGTGGAATTATCTAGTAGTAAATTAAAACGCTCTTCTGTGGTTAATGCTCAAACTGGGGCACGAGATATCATTGATGCCAGAAGTAGCCATGGTACTTATTTCACTACTAATGAGAATGATTTTATTGCCAAGTTGGATCGTCGGACTGCCCAAGTAATGCATTGGCCAGTTAAAAATGGTGAAGGGATGCAGACTCTGAATTATCAAGTTGGTGGTGAATATAAACCGCATTTTGATTATTTCCCTGAAGATAAGGCAGGTAGTCAAGTACATTTGAAGGAAGGAGGACAACGTGTTTCTACACTAGTTATGTATTTAAATACGGTTGAATCTGGGGGTGAGACTATCTTTCCTAAATTAGGCTTAACGGTTATACCAAATAAGGGTTCTGCGGTTTATTTTGAATACTGTAATAATCAAGGTCAGGTTGATCCACTGACGCTACATGGCGGAAATCCAGTAATCAAAGGTGAAAAATGGATTGCTACCAAGTGGATGCGTCAGCGGCAGTTTCGTTAAACCTAGATCCTGCAAGTCTTTATTTAGGGCGTTTGCCGATTTTTACTTTAATCTCTATTTCTTGGTTATCGCGCATAATTGTTAGGGTTGCTGTGTTGCCTGGTGGTAATTCTGCTACATTGTTTAACACCGACGAGGAATCATTCATTGATTTACCCGCAATTGATCTAAGGACATCCCCTGGTTTAACCCCAGCTTTATCAGCAGGTCCATCTTTAAGCACTCCTGCAATTAATACCCCATCAAGATCGGTGAGTTCGAATGATTCAGCTAATTCAGGGGTGACATCCTGTAAGCTTACGCCTAGCCAGCCACGCGTGACATAACCAGTTGCAATAATTTCTGCCATAACTTGCTTGGCTACATTAACTGGAACTGCAAAACCAACGCCCAGTGAGCCGCCAGTTTGTGAGTAAATAGCGGTGTTAATACCAATTAAATTGCCGGATGTGTCAGTTAATGCGCCACCTGAATTACCTGGGTTGATTGCTGCGTCTGTTTGGATGAAATTTTCAAAAGTATTAATGCCAACTTGTGAGCGTCCTAAGGCACCAACAATACCCATAGTTACGGTTTGCCCGACACCAAAAGGATTGCCAACTGCTAGTACAATATCACCCACTTTGACTTCCTCTGACTGACCAAAAGTGATCACAGGCAAGTTTTTTAAATTTATTTTCAATACCGCTAAATCTGTGTCTGGGTCAGAACCGATCACGCTAGCATTGGTTATTCTGCCATCAATCAGGGTAACTTTGATTTCATCAGCCGCTGCCACTACGTGATGATTGGTTAATATGTAACCTTTACGACTGGTAATTACCCCAGACCCAAGATTGGAAATTTTACGTGGTTTTGATTCAAGGCGCTGACCAAAGAAGCGCTGAAATAGCGGGTCGTTAAAGAAAGATGGTGAAGCCTCCTTAACTTCTTTGCGGGTGAAAATATTAACTACCGATGGCATAGCCCTTTCAGCGGCAGTATTAAAACTGTCTATCCTGTTGCCGCCAACGCTGGCGGCTTCTTTAATTGTTACCAGTGTGCTATGTGGTCGCCACGGTAGTAGTTCCGGTCGTAGCGTTGAAACAACAAAGAAAATAGCCAGGATTACGGTTGCTGTTTGTGCAAAAATTAACCAAAGTCTAAACATAGTGCCTCAATTATTTATTTAACCTAGATCGCTGCAAGCGATCATACACACTATATGCATGATCACTCGTAGGATCTAGGTATAATTCGTGAATAAATCAATTTTTATTAAGAGAAGAGTCGATGCATCGTAATGAATTAGAAGTTTATCTGAATCAATTGTTGGATATTTCCAATTTTAGTGATTATTGCCCGAATGGGCTACAAGTGGAAGGGCAAGATTCGATTTGTACCTTAATTAGCGGAGTAACCGCATCACTTGATTTGCTGCAAGCGGCCAAAACAGCTAATGCGGATGCAATACTGGTGCATCATGGTTATTTTTGGCGCGGTGAGAATGCTTGTCTAACTGGTTTGAAACATCGGCGAATTGAATTATTAATAGCGAATAAAATTAATTTATTTGCTTACCATCTGCCGCTGGATGTGCACCAGGAATTTGGTAATAACACACAACTAGCTAATAAATTAGGTTTGCTTGAAACCGGTCGTTTCGGTGAACAATCAATCGCTGTGCATGGAAAACTAACGCAAACCATAAGTTTGGATGAATTAGGCAAGCAATTATCGCAAGTGTTAGCGCGAGAACCGCAAGTTATTGGTGACAAGCATAAACTGATTCATAAAGTTGCCTGGTGTACAGGGGCGGCCCAAAATTATTTTGAAGCCGCGATTAGTCTTGGTGTTGATGTTTTTATCACCGGAGAAATATCTGAGCAAACCGTACATATCGCGCGTGAATCAGGAGTTGCTTTTATCGCTGCAGGCCATCATGCAACCGAGCGTTATGGCGTGCAAGCATTAGGAGATCATATTGCACAGAAATTTGGTATCACTCATCAATTTATTGATATTGATAATCCTGTTTAAGAATTTAAAGTGGTAGCCAGTTATGGGAATTACCTGGCATACTTTAATATTCGGCTTACATTTTTTTTAAATAAGATTTTATATTCAAACGTTATTGAATATAGCTGTTATGAAACACCCATCCGTCATTCCTGCTAAAAACATGCAGGAATGACGGATGGGTAAATAGGCACCAAAGGAAATTTAACTTGGTTTTTTTCAGAATCAAAAGTGTAAACTACTTTTGTATCAATATGAAGGATGCCAATTTCCTGGTTATTTAGCGTGCAAGGTACTAGGTACTATTCATTCTTATCCAGATCAGAAAATATAAGTTTAAGTAGCTGCACAATCACAAAAGGAATTGCACTTAATCCAGTAATTAAATAATGCTCAGCGGTAAATTGATCACCGTCATCCATAATAATATAAGCAAGAAAAATAATTACCGGGATTATAAAAGCTGTAATTTGTAGTAACCAGAATAATCTTTTAATCATTAGCTATCCGTTGAAATAAATAAAATTAATATGAAAAGTAGTGAAATAAGGCAAAAGTTTCTTGAGTTTTTTAAGTCACACGGCCATACCGTTATCACCTCCAGCCCACTTGTCCCCGCTAATGATCCCACATTATTGTTCACTAATGCAGGCATGGTGCAATTTAAAGATGTATTTTTAGGGCAGGACAAACGTGGCTACGTGCGCGCGACAACTTCCCAGCGTTGTGTACGTGCTGGCGGTAAACATAATGACCTGGAAAATGTTGGTTATACCGCAAGACATCATACCTTCTTTGAAATGCTGGGAAACTTCAGTTTTGGCGACTATTTTAAACGTAATGCGATTCAATTTGCCTGGGAATTTTTAACTGTTGTTTTGAATATTCCAAAAGAAAAATTATGGATAACAGTCTATTCTGAAGATGATGAAGCGGCTGATATTTGGTTGAATGAAATTGGTATTGATGCATCACGGTTAGTACGGATTGCAACCTCAGATAACTTTTGGCAGATGGGAGACACCGGCCCATGCGGCCCATGTTCGGAAATTTTTTATGATCATGGCCCAAG
>JAJFJL010000228.1 GCA_021774055.1 Nitrosomonas sp.
GTTATTGAAAATATTTTTCATGAACTGGAAGATTATGTCACCATACATTTTTCACATGAAGAAGATTTAATGCGTAAATGTAATTACCCTAACTATAAAAATCATGTTAAACAACATCAATTTTTTGCAAGTAAGATACCAGAGTTAAAACAAAAACTATTACGCGCACCTTCAACAAAGATTGCTCAAGAAGTTAATTTATTTCTCTATGATTGGTTGATGAATCATATCATCAATGAAGATTTCAATTACTCTCAGCAAGCCTATGAATATGGCTTAGCTGATGAAAAACCAGCTAATAACTCATTGTTGCAACGTATTGTTAATTGGTTAGGTCAACACTTAGTTCTGGACTATCGAATTGCGATTGTCGCATTCCTTCCAACATTTGCATTATTTATTATAAGTACTGCTTTACTTTTTAACGCATCTAAAGATCTGACCGATATACGCCACTTAGACGATTACGCCCCTTTGGTTAATAGTGTCAATACACTAAGCCATCACCTGCAAATGGAGAGAGGGTTATCTATCGCTTATTCAGGCTCGAAAGATAACCCTCAAGCCCACTCCAAACTCATCAACCAACGCAAACTTACCGACATATCTATCAATAAGTTTAAACAATTAATCAATGGTAATGAAATACAGTTAACAGATAAAAAAATAAAGCAAATTTTTATACAAAACAAGAGTTATTTCTCTCGATTGACTGAACAACGTAGAACATTTGATCAATTAGCTGACATTGATACCTCCTTGGCCTTCTACGGTGACTTTATCGCTGCATTATTGTTAACACCTAAAATAATTATTTACGACAATATAGAATCCAAACTTACTCATAACTTTACCGCCTTTATTGCTATCATGAATCTTAAAGAGGCGATGGGAAAGGAGCGAGCAGTGGGTGTTTTGGCAATTGACCAAGGATTTTTATCAAATGATAAACGACAACAATTTATTGAACTCATTGGTTGGCAACGAGCATTTATAGAGGCTTTCCAATATTCAGCGACTTCACAACAGAAAGCTCTGTTGGATCTGAACTGTGATAATGAAGAAAATCAAATAGACCGACAAGAATTTTATTTATCAATTATAGAAAACGATCTCACTGAGGAAAATAGCCAACAATGGTTTAATAAACTAACATGTAAAATTGACAAACTGAAAATATTATCTAACACATTAATGACTGATTCAAATAATCTAATCAATGAAAAAGTTGTTGCACTTGAGAAACAAAGCAATATTTTAGCCATTATTTTACTGTCCATCTTAGCACTAACCTTAATTCTATCTTGGTTATTGAGACGCAGTATTATTTACCCAATTAGGCACCTTACCAATGCATTATATGACCTAGCCTTTGGCAACAAAAAGATTCAACTTAAAGACAAATATGCCAAAGATGAACTGGGTCATTTATTGAAAGCCTACGAACAATGTCGTCGTCATTTATTAATAGAAGATATTTCTTCTGTCATTAACTTTCGTCGATTAGGTGAAAAGAAAGCACATTTTGAAAAACTATCTGAGATAGACTCATTAACCGGCGCATTTAATCGACGTAAATTGATTAATGTTGCCAATCAAGAAATATCTCGAATGTTACGCACTAAAATGCCACTATCGATTATGATTCTGGACATTGATCATTTCAAACATATCAACGACACCTACGGACATGCTACTGGTGACTATATTTTAATTAAGTTAGTTCAAACCTGCCAACAGATAGTGCGTGATATTGATACGGTTGCACGCTTTGGTGGTGAAGAATTTGTCATATTAATGCCAGAAACCAACCTACAGCAAGCCGGAATTTTAGCTGAACGGATTCGTTTTGTAATTGATGAAGACACTATTGAAGTAAATAACTACAAGATTAACTACAGTATAAGCATCGGCGTTGCCGAATGGAATTATATAACTTGTAATAATTTTGACCAACTTATTCAGCTTGCAGACCAACGTCTTTATATCGCCAAAGATTCTGGTAGAAATCGTGTTATTGTGGACGGATAGCTTTACGGCACAAACTATAAAAACGATGCAATACCCTGCGGCTATCTCACCTTACCCATTTATCTATTTGGCTTAAGTTTATCAATAACACTTATTGTTTCAGGTCTTATCCCACGCCATAAATAAAATGATTCGGCGGCTTGCTCAACTAACATACCAACGCCATCTGCCAAATGTGCAGCTCCCTGTTGTTTTGCAAAAGCTAGGAAGGGTGTTGGTTCCGCACTATACATCATGTCATAGGCCAATGATGAGACACTAAAAATTCCGGCAGGTAACGGTGGCAATTCGTTGTACAAACTAGAAGAGGTGGCATTAATAATAATATCAAAATCTTCTCCAGAAAAATCCATATAAGTACCTGAAGATATCTTGCCACTCGCCATAAATTGTTGTTGCAATGCTTGTGCTTTATGCAACGTACGATTAGCAATTGCCAGCATTTCAGGTTGTTGTGCCAGTAATGGCAAAATAACCCCACGTGCTGCACCACCAGCACCCATTAATAATATTCGTTTACCTGCGATAGAGATACCTAGGTTCGCTTCAATATCACGTACTAAACCAGCACCGTCAGTATTATCACCAAGTATTTTATCTGCCTCAAATTTAAGTGTATTAACTGCTTGTGCCGACTGTGCACGTGCGGTTAAATCAGACGCAAATTGATAGGCTGCTAGTTTAAATGGAACTGTCACATTCATACCTTTTCCGCCTTGCTGGCAAAAATCTTTTACCACAGCCTCAAAACCATCTTGTGGCGCAAATAAAGCGCCATAATGCATGGTCTGGCCTGTTTGACGAGCAAACTCAGCGTGAATTAAGGGTGATTTACTATGAGCAATAGGGTTGCCAATAACAGCATATGAATCAAGCATTAGGATATAAATTTAGAAAGGTTATTGACTAATTAATTTGTCTGAACGGGCAAATGCCCAGGTGCGCGTGATATGCAAAATATCGGTATCACGGCTGATTTCAGGAGGAAAGGGAGCGAAACCATTCTGCCCAGAAAGTCTAACAATACGAATAGCAGCTTCATCTAGTACTTTTTCTCCTGATGAACGATTAATACCAATTGATTCCAAACTACCGTCCGCACGAATACCAACAGTTAGTTGCAAGCTACCATAAAGTTTTCCTCTTCTAGCTTCTTCAGGATAATTCATATTTCCTATGCGCTCAATTTTAAGTCGCCAATCTTCAACATAACGTGCAAACCGGTATTCTTTGGTTCGTGCACCAATAAATTTACGAATCGGACGTTTTTGGTAATTATCAACATCTTTAGAAATTTGTGCCTGCAAGCGGGCAATATCAAGGCTGCGTTGTTGTAAATCTGAGGTGGCTGATGCCATTTGTTTTTGTTCTGTTTGATTAGTGGGTGTTTCTGGTTGATGAATAATTTTGTCACTTTCAACCGAGGTCATCAATCGTTTTGCTTCTAATTCTAGCTGCTCTACTTTTTGTTGTACCGCAAGACCACTGACTAACGGTTTACTAGGTGGTAACACAGGAAGATTTGTTTTGGCACGACGATCATTGTCAGTGTTGCCGCCTCCATCTAAATTATCTTGCGCCAACAGTTTAGTATCATTTGGTTTTTCAATGGTTTTATTATTTACTAAAACAACTTCTAACGAAGAAGCCATTTTATCAAAGTCAGCACTTGGCATTTTAAAGTTAACACCAAGCAATACAATCAGATGTAAAAGTAACGAAATAATTACAGCTACAAACAAACGATTTGATTGCCAGGATTGAAAGTCACGCGAAGTGGACAATTTTGATTCTGATATATTTAACGTAGCGGCCAACGGACAATTACCTTAAAAATGGTTTGGGTATAACAATACGTAATATGTAGCAAATTATCATGCCTCCAACTTACGTAAAAAACTTGCATTTACAGTACATTCAAGTAAATCAATTTGTGAAACTTCAAGTTCAACAAAGCTTCCTGGTGCCATTTCCGGCAAAGATGAAATACGTAAGGTCAACGGTAAACGATCTAGTCTAACCAGATTTTCCTTAATAACTTGTGCGCCTATTTTGTCTATCTTCTCTTGCAATAACCAGCGTAAACACCAATAGCGTTCCATCGCACGCTGAAATCCACTGTAAATACTGTAAATCATTTCAAAATTACGAATAGCAATTAGCAAATCATCACTTTGCTTGGTGTAAGGCGGTGTTTCCCCACGCAGCAATGCAATTAACTGTCGCTGATTAATTAAATCAACATAACGCCGCATAGGAGAACTACTCCATGCATATTGCGAAACTCCCAAACCTTGGTGTGGTGAAGCAGCAGAGCCCATTCTAACTTTACTATTGTTTCCCTGACTTCGATAAATACCAGCAATACTTGCATCCGCCAATTGTTTGCCCCACTCAGTATTTACATAAATCATTAGCTCTGAAACTACCTTGTCAATCGGTGATCCACGTCGACGCTCATAAATTGAAACCACTTCATCTTGAACTTCAAAACTGTAATCAATTTTATCATTATTTACATCGTTCGCTTTACCACGAAGATCTTGTAACTTGTTAGCAAAAGCCCATAGTAAGTGTAATTCTTTACCATACGGATAATTAGAATTATTTTCTCTTAAATTAATTTCATTAAAAGATTGTTCCAGCATTTCATGACGCAAATTAGTTACTATTCTTACTTTTTCTATCCGACTCTCTGTCGCAATCACTGTGAAATCATCTGTTACATCAAGATATAATGAAAGCGCCGGGCATAGTCGTTGCTCTTCAAGTGTATAATGATTAATAACATTTTCCGGTAGCATAGTGATTTTACTGCCAGGCAGATAAACTGTAGACAGACGTTGCGCCACCACCTGATCCAATTGCGACTGAGGCATCACACCTAATGCAGGAGCCGCAATATGAATACCAACTCGAAAGTTACCTAGTTGTAATGGGGTTACGGAGAAAGCATCGTCAATTTCTGTTGTCGTCGCATCATCAATACTAAACGCGGCAACTTCTGCCACCGGCAAGTCTGCATGGTCATCCAATTCAACTACTGATTCTAATTCCCCAAAACCAGTGCCATCAGGAAAATTTTCTAACAAAAATTGGTTTAAATGATAGTCATGTGAAGAAGGTATCGCACCACATTTTTCCAGCAACTTTAAAAGCGTTAATTTAGTCTTAGTACAAGCAGCATCTAGCGCCTTCCATTCAAGTGTGTTTTTATCCGGTTTATGAAGCAGCTCAGGTAATTTATCTTGAAATATATCTGGCAAATTAAAGTTACTTAAACATTCAACATAAGCATTTAATTGCTCTGCTTGGAGACGTCTTTTTTCTTGACCAGCTAACGCAGCCTTAAGTGCTTCTGGTGGTGCAGCTTTATAACGCCCCCTACCCTTTTTATAAAAATACATGGGGGCACCATGTAATAAAAACAAAACAGCAGCAGATTCTACTGGCGAGGGTGAATAACCAAAATAATCAACAGCCAAAGTATTGCTAGAAAATTCAACATCTGCAGTGCAACACTCCCAAAGAAAACCTTGATCTAATTCACTTACTATTTTTTGTGTATGTTCCATAAATTCAGACAAAGCAGGGGAATCAAACCTTAACAATACTGACGCAGCTTTGATTTTTGAACGCTTACCGTGTGGGGCTTCAATCTGCAAAGAGGTCGTATTATCAACTAATATCATACCCACCTTAAATGTACCCGCTTCTTCGTAAAAAACATTCATAAGGTAATTTATATTATTACCTAGATAAAAAATTCAAAATATAACCTAAATCCTACAAGTGATAGCATAACAAATTGTTTCATAGAGTGAATTTTATTCTGCATAAACTACTTATTTTTATTCATAAGAAATAAGGTTTGCTATATGAAACAATCTGTTGTGCAAAATGCATATGATCACTTGCAGGACCCAGGTATAACTTGTTTGTGATTTGAGATTATATATGAGATGTCAGTATCACATCAGGTCTCCCCTGAAAAACCGTCTCCAACACCGAAAACAATAATGCAATATATGAAATAAATGCATCAACAAACCTCGACTATTGTATACTCATGCCTAAGTTTCATCGTTCCTGACCTATATCCGATTCTCATACGGAAATTGTGCAGTACCTTTTGTGGTTAGCGGCGATGCTTTTACATCTGCGCTAGCGGTACTCGGCCCTCTTTTTTCCGGCAGTATTTTCCTGCTCGCGCGTCTATTTCTATTTACCAGGAAAACAATGTGTCTTTTGAAAATCTAAATTTACACCCCTCTATTATCAAAGCAATCAGTGAAGCAGGCTATACAACGCCAACACCAATCCAGCAACAAGCTATCCCAGAATTATTATCCGGTCATGACCTCATGGCTTCCGCCCAAACCGGAACCGGAAAAACTGCCGCATTTATGCTACCGGCACTACACCTTTTAGCAACACCACCTACTGTTCGTAGTCGTGGCCCACGTGTATTGGTATTAACCCCAACACGCGAATTAGCGTTACAAGTATCAGAAGCTGCTACAAAATATGGCAAACACCTGCCACGCACTAAAGTTGTTAGTATTTTAGGTGGCATGCCCTACCCAATACAAAATAAATTATTATCACAATCAGTTGATATCCTAGTAGCAACACCTGGACGTTTGATTGATCATATTCAACGTGGACGGATTGATTTCTCACGTCTAGAGATGATGGTTCTAGATGAAGCTGATCGTATGCTTGACATGGGCTTTATTGATGATGTTGAGAGAATCGCGTCTGCCACTCCAGCAACACGACAAACCTTGCTATTTTCAGCTACACTGGATGGCGCCATTGATAAAGTTGCTAGCCGCCTTCTTAAATCACCAAAACGTATTCAAATCGCTGCACAACAAGCGAAACTTGATAACATTGAACAGCGCCTTCACTATGCAGATGATCTTTCGCATAAGAAAAGATTATTAGATCATATCCTAAAAGACGAAACAGTAAATCAGGCTATTATCTTTACTGCTACCAAACGTGATGCAGACACATTAGCTGACAGTCTCGCTGCCCAAGATTATGAAGCTGGCGCATTGCATGGTGATATGAATCAACGTGAACGCACTCGCACTTTGAACAAACTTCGCCGTGGTGGATTAAAAGTATTAGTAGCAACTGATGTAGCCGCACGTGGTATTGATGTTGCAGGTATAAGCCATGTCATCAACTTTGATTTGCCAAAATTTGCTGAAGATTATGTCCACCGTATTGGTCGTACTGGACGCGCCGGAGCTTCTGGTATCGCCATCTCCTTTGCTTCTAGTAAAGACAGCATGCATTTAAAGAAAATCGAACGTTTTACCGGACAACGAATTAACACTCATGTTATTACTGGACTAGAACCACGCTTTAAACCACGCCCATCAACAGACCGAAGACCCAAACGAACACCAAATGTTGCACACAAACGTACTCGCTCATGGTCAGGTAACGGCAATACTAGTAATGGCAACCAACAAAATACCAATTCATGGTCTAATAACGGTAATACCAGTAATGGTAACCGGCAACATACTAATTCATGGTCAAGTAACGGTAATGCAAATAACAGCAACCGGCAGCATAATAATTCATGGTCAAGTAACGGTAATACAAGTAACCGGCAACATACCAATTCATGGTCAAATAACGGTAATACAAGTAACCGGCCGCATACCAATTCATGGTCAAATAACGGCAATGCAAATAACAGTAATCGACAAAACACCGGTACCTGGTCAAGTGACAATAATGCTAGCCGTAATAACCGACAAAATACCAATACATGGTCTGATAATAGCAATGGTAACCAACAAAATACCAGCAATGGCAACCGACAAAACTTCCATGATACTAATGGAAATAGGAGCAATAGTCGCAATCGCCCATTCGTAGAAAATAACCGTGGAAACTCAGGCAGCAGAAGAGAATCATGAGGTAAATTTTAGCCTAACAACTTGTTATTTTATAGTTTAAATAATGCCTAGAGCCTGCAAATATTTGCAAGATCTAGGCGAAAAAACGCAACCATTCACGTACCCCTTAGCTCATTGTTTTATAACGATAAGACTTATTGAAACTTTCAAATTAATTTTATAAATCTAGAACATTGAAAAATATAACGTATAATTTTAAATGCATTGCAGTACAGAAAGTTTCTTGCTAACATATTATTCTTACCCCTGCATTTATTAAAAACAGTCGGTTAAGGGGTGCGTGAACGGTTACGAAAAAACAGCTTATCTAACCAGGTCCATCTATTCAATTTAAGTTTTTTCTGGTGTGTGAAACGCACCATACTTGCGATCACTCAGAACTAAAATCCCACTTCCAAATTATGAGTATATATTTTTCTAATAATATATTCTCATAGCCATCTGATTCTTTTCTAGATTTAACTTAATGAACTCAGCAGCGATTGAAGTCAAGCAAATATATAAACACTTTGACGCAGTCCAAGCACTAAGAGACATTAATCTAGAAATCAAACAAGGTGAATTTTTTGCTTTATTGGGTCCGAATGGGGCAGGAAAAACAACACTTATTAATATTATTGCTGGATTAACTATTGCTAATCATGGCACCATCAAGGTTATGGGGTGTGACGTTATTACTCAATATCGCAAAACCAGACAGATGTTAGGAGTGGTTCCCCAAGAATTAGTATTTGATCCTTTTTTTACTGTCCGTGAAACACTAACAATCCAATCTGGCTACTATGGCGTTAAGAATAATTCCAGCTGGATTGACGAAATAATCTATCACCTAAATCTAGCAGATAAAGCAGATACCAATATGCGTAATCTATCTGGTGGAATGAAACGACGTGTGTTAGTAGCGCAAGCATTAGTACACAAACCGCCAGTTATTATATTGGACGAGCCAACAGCTGGTGTTGATGTAGCCTTACGTCAAGCATTATGGACTTTCATCAAGCAACTAAACCAAAATGGCCACACTATTGTACTCACCACTCATTATTTGGAAGAAGCAGAAACATTGTGCCACCGTGTAGCAATGCTAAAACAAGGTCAAATTATTGTGCTGGACGAAATAAAAAATTTAATTAATAGTGCTAATTGCCAGACAATACGACTAAAACTATCACCTGATAAATTACCAGAAACTTTAGTAACATACCCGCATCGTTATACCAATGATTATTATTTTCTGGAAATAAAAGATTATTCTCAGCTTGAATTTATACTTACAGCTTTACGTTCAGCGACGATACAAATACTAGAAATGCAATTATTACAACCAGATTTGGAGCAAGTTTTTATTAATATAATGCAGGATAAAAATTAACTTCAACATGACCGGTTTCTTCACCCTATTTCATAAAGAATTAATCCGTTTTTGGAAAGTTAGCTTACAAACAATCTTAGCGCCAATCGTAGCTAGCCTACTTTATTTGTTAATTTTTTCTCATATACTACGTACGCATGTTGTTATTTATCCTGATATCAGCTACATCCAATTCTTAATTCCAGGATTAGTTATGATGGCAATTTTACAAAACTCATTCGCTAATGCATCATCCAGTTTAATTCAATCAAAAATGAGCGGAAATATTGTATTTATTTTGCTATCACCATTATCGCCTCAAGAAATATTCTTTGCGTATATACTTGCATCTGTTACGCGTGGGCTGATGGTAGGTATTGGAGTCCTACTAATGACCTTGTTGTTTTTTAACATCCCACTACACCAACCACTATTCATTGTATTATTTGCCATAATTGGTGGTGGTTTGCTAGGTGCATTAGGTGTTATAGCTGGCATTTGGGCTGAAAAAATTGATCAATTAGCTGCATTCCAGAATTTTATTATTTTACCTTTAACATTCTTATCTGGAGTTTTTTATAGCATTCATTCACTACCAACAAACTGGCAACAATTATCATATTTAAATCCACTGTTTTATATGATTGACGGATTCCGCTATGGTTTTTTTGGTCTATCTGATGTTTCGCCATATCTAAGCCTTAGCATAGCTATAACATTTTTCTTGGCAACCGCATTATTGGCCATAAGTCTACTAAAAATTGGTTACAAAATAAGAAACTAGTACCTTGCTCCCTAAGGATCGAGAAGAGAATAACCTGCGAAACTAACGCAGGATTTGTGTTCATATTCAAGGCATGTAAATAGGCGCATAGCACGGCTATGTAACTGTTTACATAACGCAGAAGATGAGTGTAAATGCAAAGTGAGTT
>JAJFJL010000229.1 GCA_021774055.1 Nitrosomonas sp.
ATCTACATACAAGCTCAAGGCTTAAGGGTGTATCGGCTTCCCCAGAGAATCAGCTATCACTATAAACAATTTGTGTTAATCATGCTGTGTTTTAGCTAGATGTTTAATATACAAGGGTGTAATAACCGTAGGGCATTACACCATTTGCGTAAGCAAAATGTATATTGACGAATTTATGCTGCAATGCCTTGCGCTTATTGCACCCTAGCTGTCTGTAATCTAGTTATAATAGCGTTCGTATAGACAACTACTTTTTATAATGCCATTAAGCCAAACTGATTTTAAAATACACTTTACTGATATTCTTCAGCAAGCCGCTGTTCAAGTGGCGTTACCAGATACCACTGTTCGTATTGAATTAACCCGTACTAAACAGGCTAGTCACGGCGATTACTCTTGTAATTTAGCCATGCAATTAGCCAAATCATTACATAAAAATCCACGTGAAATCGCGCAGTTGTTAATTGATGCGCTGCCAGACTCTCCGTATTTAGAAAAAGTTGAGATCGCTGGGGCAGGGTTTATTAACTTTTTTCTTAAGATTGGCGCCAAACAGCAAATTCCACATATTGTATTGCAACAGGGGAGTGCTTATGGGCGTGGTAATTTAGGGGATGGAAAAAAGGTTCAAGTAGAGTTTGTTTCTGCTAATCCAACTGGACCGTTGCATGTTGGTCATGGGCGTGGTGCGGCGTTGGGTGCAAGTGTGGTTAATATATTGAGCGCAGCCGGTTATGTAGTTGCTAGTGAATATTATGTCAACGATGCTGGTCGGCAAATGGATATTTTAGCGTTGTCTACTTGGTTACGTTATTTAGAGATATTTGGTGCTGATTTAGAGTTTCCTACCAATGCCTATCAAGGTAGTTATGTGCGTGATATGGCGCAGTTGATAGAAGAAGCACATGGCGATCGTTATGTGCACCCAGCAGAATTGTTGTTAGAACATATTCCTGCGGCTGATTCAGATATTGTGATTGATGATGAGGAAAAATTAAATCGTTTAATTGCGAATACTAAAAAAATCTTGGGACAAGATTATGCCTATATCCATAATTTTGTATTAACTGAACAGCTCGGGGATTGTCGCAATGATTTGATGGAATTTGGGGTGGAGTTTGATACCTGGTTTTCTGAGCAATCTTTGTTTGATGGTGGCATGGTGGCAAAGGCGGTTGCTTTGCTTGAGGAGAAGAAGTGTTTGTATCAACAAGATGGGGCAACTTGGTTTCGCTCAACTGATTTTGGTGATGAGAAAGATCGTGTGGTGCAGCGTGCGAATGGTCAATTTACTTATTTTGCCTCGGATATTGCTTACCATGTGAATAAATTTGAACGTGGATTCGATCAAGTGATTGATGTTTGGGGGGCGGATCATCATGGTTATATTGCACGAGTAAAAGGTGCGATTAACGCATTAGAACTTGATGCAGATAAATTAATAGTTGCTTTGGTACAGTTTGCGGTGCTTTATCGTGATGGTGTAAAAGTACCAATGTCGACCCGCTCTGGTGAATTTGTGACGTTACGGGAATTGCGTCATGAAGTTGGTAAAGATGCGGCACGTTTTTTTTATGTGATGCGGCGTAGTGATCAGCATCTAGATTTTGATTTAGATTTAGCTAAATCACAAAGTAATGAGAACCCTGTTTATTACATTCAATACGCACATGCACGGATTTGTAGTGTGATAGCACAGTGGGATGGGGATAATGGGTTGTTAAATGATGCCGATACCGACACCTTAACTAGTGCAATTGAATTATCTTTGTTGCAAAAGCTGATTGATTTTCCAGATATGGTTGAAAGTGCAGCAAAAGAATTAATGCCACATCTGATTGCTTTTTATCTTAAAGAATTAGCGAGTGAATTTCATAGTTACTATAATGCCTCACGTTTTATTGTGCCAGAAGAGCCTGTACAGCAACATGCACGCTTGGCACTTATTACGGCGGTACAACAGGTGTTGTGTAATGGTTTAACGCTGTTGGGTGTGAGTGCTCCTGAAAAAATGTGAATGTGGGAGCAGATGGTACAAATTATTTAATCCTAGATCCTGTAGGATCCAGGTTAATTTCTATTCTATTGGTTAATCAATAAAGGTTGTTATGAGTCGTGATTACAAACCCCGTAAGGGTTCCGCAAATAAAATGAGTGGTGTCTCACTAATTTGGGGGATTCTTATTGGCTATATTCTTGGCCTGATCACTGCAATTGGTATTTGGTTATATCTAAGTCAGGCACCTAGCCCATTTTTAACCGAAGAACGGGTAAATAGCGCACCATTAATCCGCTTTGATAATGCTGATGAACAAATAGAAACACCGAAAAAACAGGTTAATGAAACAGAAGTAGCCAAGGCAGATGAAAAACCAAAATTTGATTTTTATAATATTTTGCCAGGTTCTGATGAACCAAACGCAGTTACTAAACCGGTTATTGAACGACCACCTGAAGTAAAGGTTAAAGAAGATACTGCAGCAATTATAGAAACTTCATCTGAGCGTTATTTTTTACAAGCTGGGTCATTTAGAAGTATTGACGAGGCTGAAAATCTTAAAGCAAGACTGGCTCTGTTGGGTATGGTTGCTATGGTTCAATCAGCTAGTGTTCCAGACAAAGGTGTTTGGTATCGTGTGCGTATTGGGCCGTTAACTAAAATGGCTGAGGTTGATCGGATGCGATTAGACTTAAGTCAAAACGGGATTGTCGCTAGTTTAATCAAACTAAATAATTGATGCCGTCTAACGACTGTCCAGAGACAGCTATAATAACTTTTTAATCAAACCGAAACTATGACCGTGCGAAGTATATGTGTGATTATTTGCAGGATCTAGATCAAAGGATAACTAAATGAACTTAAGTCGATTTATTACTGTAGCCTTGTTTCTAATTGGGTTTGGGTTTGCTAATTCTTCTGTTGCAGATAGCGACATTGTAGAAGGTAAAGATTACACTCGGTTAGTGAGCCCGCAACCAACACAAAGTGGTGACAAAATAGAAGTGTTGGAGTTTTTTTGGTATGGTTGTCCGCACTGTAATGCATTGCATCCATACATTAAAACATGGTTAGAGAGTATGCCAGAAGATGTTGATTTTAATTATGTACCTGCTATTTTAAGAGCTAATTGGGTTGCTGGTGCCAAAATCTTTTATACCTTAGAAGTTATCAATGCGACAGAAGAATTACATGATAAAGTTTATGCTGCTCTCCATAATGAGAAAGTTAATTTAAACAAAGAGTCTATTTTGTTCGATTGGGTTGAGAAGCAAGGCGTAGAACGTGAGGTATTTGTGGATGCTTATGAATCATTTGCGATACAAAATAAAGTATCTAGGTCGACCCAAATGTCTCGACAGTACAAGCTATCAGGCACGCCTGCATTAGTTGTTGATGGGAAATACTTAACTAGTGGAAGTATGGGTGGTACAGCAAAAGATACTATTCGTATCTTGAATAAACTAATAGAGAAAGCACGTCAAGATAGGGTTGCCGGATAGCTAATTATGAGTCTATTTTTTGCCAAGGATGATGTTAGTTAATTAGCATATTTTGTCATGACTAATTAATTTTTTTTATTTTGTGTCGATATCAAGACATAGGTTTAAAAATTTGAATTCACAATAAATTTTTACTGTACTTCATGTATGTTCCTCCTAAGTATTTCATGTAGAATAAAATTCATTCTGTGAAACAATTTGTTGCATGTTATTCGTCTGATTCAGGTACAAGTTGGTGTTTAATTCTTATTCCTAGAGTGATTTTAGGGTAATCGAATGCAAAATAAAATACAATCCTCTACAGAGGAGCCTAGTATTACCACCCCAAATGCTAATCATACCAATGATTTAATAGAGGGTATCTGTAATAATGCCGACTTGCCTGCGCTTGGTAGTTCGATGTCACGTGTTATTCGTGCATCTTCTTCAGAAGACAGATCAATACAACAATTAGCAGAATTTATATTATTAGATGCCTCATTAACACAAAAGATTTTATTCTTATCTAACTCAGTAAGTTATCGTTCTGAATCAGGACGTGTGGTAACCAGTATATCTAAAGCAATTCATATGCTTGGTGTTAATACGGTTAGAACTTGTGCCATGGCTATAATATTGGTTGATGGCTTACCACATGAGAATGCCCAATGTGTACGTAGTGAATTGGCACGTGCTTTAACAGCAAGCATAATTGGGCGTGAATTAGCGAAACATATCTATTTTAAAGATGTGGAAGAAGTTGCTATTGCTGCTTTATTTAAAAATATTGGAAATTTATTGGTGGCTTCCTATGATCCCAACTTATATTGGGAGATTATGGGGTTAATTAAAGAAGATTCTAAGACCTCTGAACAGGCATCAAGGCAGGTTCTTGGTTGTAGTTTTGATCGATTGACAGAGGTAGCGTTACAAAAATCTAATATTCCTGAATCTATTATCCAATCAATGAAAGCAATTCCTCAGGGAAAAATATTAACCATACCAAAGACTAGGCAAGACTGGATACGACAAGCGCTTGATTTTAGTGAAACAATCACGCCTACTATGTTGCAAGATAAAAATCCAGAAGAAGAAACTTTGTCAAGCGCTGCATTGCTCACACGGTTTGGTAAGGTGTTGAACTTAGATAAAACTAATTTAGATAAGCTTTTCTTTAATATTCGTAAAGAAACTGAGACATTAAATATCAGTATGGATCTTGTTCAGCAGGATAGTAAAAATCGTGATACTGATTTAGATAATGTTACGGCCAGTAAAAAGGTTAAAAAGAAAGAATTGCCAAGTGAGATGATACTTGCTGATAAAAACCCAGATGATACAAAAGAAAATAAGTATTATCCAAGTGGCAAACCTTTTAATGCATCTAGTTTATTGACAACTAATATTCAGCATGTAACAAAGATAATAGTTTCAGGGCATTATAAAGTTAGTGATATATTAAATCTATTATTAAGATCTATTTATGTTAGTTTTCGTTTTAATTTTGCAACCATCTTTTTAAAAGATGTCAGTACAAGTCAGTTTCGTGCACGTTGTTTTATTGGTAAGAATAATGCGATAAAAGATGATCCGATTTGTTTCTCTGTAGGTACTTCTAACGATTTGTTTAATTTGGCATTAGAAAAAGATACAGATTTATTTATTTCTGATGCTTCTACGACGAAAGTACGTAGTTTAATTCCACCTTGGCATCGCAAGTTTTTGCCAAAAGCATGTAGTTTTATGGTGTTACCGTTGGTTATCAATAAAAAACCGCTTGGACTACTTTATGCAGATCGTAACCGAGTGTCAGAGGAGGGCATTTCTGCGAATGAAATGTCACTGATTAAATTATTAAAAGGACAGGTGTTAACCGCTTTGAGTTCATAGTTTAGGGAGAGTCTAAGGAACGCGCATAAAATAACTTGAGCAACTAGCACAGGATTTATGCTCATATTCAAAGCGTGTAAACAGGCGCATAGCACGGCTATGTAACTGTTTACATAATGCAGAAGATGAGCATAAAGACAAAGCTAGGTGCTCAAGTTATTTTATGCACGTTCCTAAGTGGACAACCTATTATTGCCTCGTCCCTTACTTTATAATTTATAATAGCCATCGAACAAGAAATTACATTTTTTAGACTAACGTGAAAACTACCGGTAATTTATTTATTATTAGCGCACCTTCTGGCACAGGAAAAACCAGCTTGGTTAGTGCGTTATTAGAAAACGACACAAATATCAGTTTGTCTATTTCTCATACTTCGCGTCAACCACGTTCCAAAGAATTGGATGGGCGCGAGTACCATTTTGTAAGCAGAGACAACTTTATATTGATGCAAGCAAGAGGGGATTTTTTAGAAAGTGCGGAAGTCTATGGCAATTTCTATGGTACTTCACAAAAATGGATTAATGAAATTATGGCATCTGGCCGTGATATCTTGTTGGAAATCGATTGTCAGGGTGCCAGTCAAGTACGACGATCATTCCCGCAGACGGTTGGAATTTTTATTTTACCGCCATCCTTAGCGATATTAGCGGCGCGCTTAAATACGCGTGGACAGGATGACCCGGATATAATTAAGCAACGATTATCTGCTGCTGCTGAAGAAGTCAGTCATGTAGGAGAATTTGATTATATTGTGGTCAATAGTGAAGTTGATAAAGCATTGCTAGATATTAGTAGTATTATTTTGGCGCAACGTTTGAAAGTAAAACATCAGCTGGTTGATCAACGTGAATTGATTACGGAGCTTAAGGGTGCTTAAGGGTGCACCTAGTACCTTACGGTTGCTTGGTAGGGTGCGTTTAACGTACCAATTGCCAAGGCTAAACTAAGGAAAGTGCATGAAATAAAAATTTGTATTTATGCCTACTTCTGCGTTATGTAAACAGTTACATAGCCGTGCTATGCGCCTGTTTACACGCC
>JAJFJL010000230.1 GCA_021774055.1 Nitrosomonas sp.
TCCAATTTAGGCGAAGTCATTTTGCTCTGATTTGAGGCGGTTCGTAGGGCACATAGTTATTCTATGTAACCGTAGAACCAACGAAAAATAAGAGTAAAAGGACAAGTCTAAATGGATGATTTATTATTTCCTCGTCCCTTAGCCTTAAAGTAATTTGCACCTTTGATATCAAAAAAATTACAAGTAGGGTGGATTCCATGCACCATTTATAACGCTGGTGCGTAAAACGCACCCTACCCTTAAATAATTAGGGATGCCGGCAAACAAATTGTGCACCCACCTGTTTTATTTATCACGGTGGATGTGCGTTCCTTATCCATCCTACGAGATTGATCAACCGCCTAAATATTATCTATGAATTTTTTAAAACTTTCCCTACGCATGTTACAGCGCGATTGGCGTGCTGGTGAACTGCGCGTATTAGTGTTTGCATTAGTTATTGCTGTCAGTGGCATGACTACCGTCGGTTTTTTTGCAGACCGTGTAGAAATGGCACTTGCTCAGGAGAGCAACCAACTGTTAGGTGCTGATTTACTGATCATTTCAGATCATCCAATCACTCCACATTATGCGGATGAAGCCACACGCTCTGGATTAGCCACTTCAACAGTACTTAAATTTGCCAGCATGACCTCCAATGGCGACGATAACTTACTGGTCGAAGTCAAAGCAGTGACTGACAATTACCCATTACGCGGCAAACTACAACTTGCCGATACTATGAATCAAATTGATTCCCTACATGATACCCATGATGCCAATACGATTCCAACACCAGGTACGGTTTGGATTGATGAAAAATTAATGCTACGGCTATCGCTCAAACAAGGTGATCAATTAGATGTTGGTGCTACCCAACTAACCGTCGATGCTTTAATTACACGCGAACCTGACTACTCAGTAGGCTTTATCAATTTAGGGCCACGTTTACTGTTTAATGCAGAAGATCTTGACGCAACTAAATTAATACAACCAGGTAGCCGCATTACTTATCATCTATTAGTAGCTGGTGAAATAGAAGCAGTTGCACAATATCGTGATTGGGCACAGACACAATTAGAAGCCGGACAACGTATAGAAGGTATCCGTGATGCCCGACCAGAAATCAAAGAAGCTCTAGAGCGTGCTGAAAAATTTCTTAGTTTAGCCGCACTAATTAGTGTGGTTCTAGCTGCTGCTGCTGTCGCATTAGCCGTACGCCGTTTCACCCAACGTCATCTAGATGGCTGCGCCATTATGCGTAGTCTAGGTGCTAGCCAAGCCGGATTATTACGTTTATACCTATATTATTTTATTACCCTCGGATTACTAGCCAGCACATTTGGTTGTTTACTTGGTTTTGTCGCACAAGAATTTTTAGCTCACTGGCTTGCTGATGTGGTTGAAACTGCCCTACCCTGGCCCAGTTGGTTACCCGCTATTCATGGCTTATTAGTCGGCATGGTATTGCTGCTAGGCTTCGCTATCCCTCCCTTACTTAATTTACGTAGTGTGCCAGCCTTACGAGTATTACGCCGAGATATAGGCGCATCCAACAGCCAAAGTTTATCCGCTTATCTACTAGGGCTAGCCACTTTATCTTCATTGTTTTTATGGAAATCTGAAGACTTAACCCTAGGGCTTTATATTGTTTCCGGTTTTTTTGCAGCTATTCTGATATTTGGTGCATTAGGATTACTGCTAATGAAGTTGTTATCAAAAATGCGTCATCAAGCCGGTGGCGCCTGGCGTTATGGCCTAGCAAGTATCCAACGACGATCAATTTCCAGTATCGTACAAGTGGTTGCATTAGGCCTAGGGTTAATGGCAATTCTAGTTTTAACCTTGATTCGAGATGACTTATTAAACGAATGGCAAACCAGCCTACCAGCTGATGCCCCAAATCGGTTCCTAGTTAATATTCAACCAGATCAATTACCGCAACTAGAAGAATTTTTTAAACAACATAACATTGAGCAGCCTACATTATTTCCAATGGTACGTGCACGTATGACAGCAATTAACGGCAACCCAATAGACCTAGACGAAATCTCTGATACACATGCAGAACGGCATATGAGACGTGAATTTAATTTGTCTTGGGTTAGTGAATTACGACCAGACAATCAAATCGTTGAAGGTAGTTGGTGGCAAGAAGATGATACGGACAAAGCAGTTTTATCAATGGAAGCCGGGCTATCCAGAACTTTGGGGGTTAGTTTAGGCGACCAACTAACTTATGACATTGCAGGCAGAACCTTAACCGCCACCATAACCAATCTACGTCATGTAGATTGGGATACCTTCCAGGTCAACTTCTTTATCGTCACCCCACCTGGCTTATTGGAACAGTATCCGGCTCGGTATGTCACCAGCCTTTATATAACCCCTGAACAAGAAAGCGTTATGCACGAACTGGTTAGAACTTTTCCAAACTTATTGGTTGTTGATGTGGATGCAATTATTCAACAAATACAAACCATGATTAAACAAGTTTCCAAAGCGATTGAGTTTGTTTTCTTGTTTACACTATTGGCTGGATTTGCTGTTTTATACGCTGCCATCGCATCCACACAAGATGAAAGAATTTATGAAGCTGCTATATTCCGTACCCTTGGCGCTAAACGTAAACAACTAACTCGTGCTTGGGCTGCTGAATTTGCTATCTTGGGAGGTCTGGCCGGTCTATTTGCCGCTGCAGGTGCCAGTGCTTTAGGTGCCGCCATAGGTCATCATACCTTACATCTAGAACCTAGCTTTAATCCCTGGATATGGGTAACTGGTATTGCAATTGGTGTTGTTGGCGTAACCGTGGCTGGATTATTAGGTACACGATCAACTCTATCTAGCCCACCGTTATTGACCTTGCGGAAGATTGGGTAAATTGGTTAAGGCTAGACTCTAGTACCTTGCACACTAAGGATCGAGAAGAGAATAACCTGCGAAACTAACGCAGGATTTGTGTTCATATTCAAGGCATGTAAATAGGCGCATAGCACGGCTATGTAACTGTTTACATAACGCAGAAGATGAGTGTAAATGCAAAGTGAGTTTCG
>JAJFJL010000024.1 GCA_021774055.1 Nitrosomonas sp.
GTCGGACTTATGATTTCGAAGCGAAAATTTGGAGAATCGAGGCTAAATTCTCACCGGTTTGAGGCGAATATTGGGTATATTTAACAAAAACTGGGGAGGATTTGGGCCGGCTTCTCCGAATTTGCAGCCGAAACTCATAAGCCCGACAGGCTCCTAGGTAACAAACTACTGGCATCCTTCGGAATCCTTCAGCACCCGTCATATTGACTCAAAAGTAATTTACACTTCTGATATAAAACATTAGGTTTGGTGCTTATTTATCCCCCGTCATTCCTGCATGCCTTTAACAGGAATCCAGGACGATGTAGATTCCTGCTAGAAACATGCAGGAATGACGGTGGTGAAAAGTGTAACCGAATAATTAAGGATGTCCATCCTTCATTACGATAGCCTACGCTACTATTTAAAGAGGTTCCCAATAATCAATAAAGAGCTGTTCTTTATAACCAACTGTCGCCAGCGTTCCATCAGTAACCAGCGGTCGTTTGATCAAACGACCATTACCCGCCAATAACACTAAAATATCATCGTCTGATAATGTTGGTAACTGCTCTTTAATTTTTAACTCACGATACTGCACCCCACTGGCATTAAATAACTTTTTCAGAGGAACACCTGCACGCTCAGAAATAAAAACTAGCTCTTCTGCAGTTGGTGGGTTTTCCGTAATATCAACAAATTTATAGGCAAGATCTTTTTGTTTGAAAAAATTTTCTGCCTTACAGCAGGTGCTGCATTTTTTATAACCGTAAAGTGTAAACATAATTTAATTGTGGTTAATGATAACAATACCTACCTGGTTATAAAGCTGCTTTATTTCTCATTGCTTTATATTGCATCTGTGCAAGTTTGCCATAACTAAAGAAAAGAACCAGTAAATATGCTAACGAGATCATAGCAATCGTTCCAATCATCTTCGTAAGATCAAATTGACTGACGATACTACCTAGCTCAGTTACCGCTTGCCATCCACCTAGAAGTAACATAGCCGCCAGCATCAAAAACGCGATTACTAGCCATGAGGTTAAAAAAGACGACCAAATTAACATAGTTCTTTCTTTTTTATTGGGTACTCTTTCATAGTCTTGAATAAATTCTGCGACCGTAAAAAAAGCTGCCACCATCAATACAATAATAGAAGCAGCTGTACTATGGCTTAATTCAAAAATAACAAATCCAACTGCTAAAATAATAATACCAAGGGTATAAACCGTTCCAAATTTTAAAATATATTGTTTTATACTTAATTTCTTAATCATTACTAATCCTTTCTCAAATCTTGTCACGTAGCATATGAAAAGTCGACATTTTTCACTAAAACACTAATTTACTTAAGTACCTCATCGCCCATATCATGGCCATAAGAATCTAGACTCGTGGCCTGGATGAAGCGCAGCGGAATCCGGGGACAATACCCTACCAGGCTACTCGTTAACTCCATTTACCCACCAACGTTATCATTATGATGGGTAATGTAACCTTTTTCGGCGCCGCAACCCCGGATTCCGCTACGCTTCATCCAGGCTACCAGTTAAATGTAACCAATTGGCCAACAAAAATTTTTCATAGTGAGAATTGCTGACTAAGGAACGTGCATGAAATAACTTGAACAACTAGCACAGGATTTATGCTCATATTTAAAGCGTGTAAACAGGCGCATAGCACGGCTATGCAACTGTTTACATAATGCAGAAGATGAGCATAAAGACAAAGCTAGGTGCTCAAATTATTTCATACACGTTCCTAAGCCTACAAATCTACAAGCTACAAAATAAACCGTTAAGAACCACCCCTCCCTTTTGGCACTTCTCCAAAGAAATAGAACTTACAATGCTTCAAATACCCCTGCAGCCCCCATGCCACTACCAATACACATGGTTACCATGCCATATTTATGCTTCTTTCTTCGCATGCCGTGCAGTAATGTTGCTACACGGATGGCACCAGTTGCACCTAGTGGATGGCCTAAGGCGATGGCTCCACCTAAGGGATTTACTTTGCGGGAATCTAGTCTTAGCTCATTGATCACGGTCAGACTTTGTGCTGCAAAAGCTTCATTGAGTTCAATCCAATCTAAGTCATCTTGTTTAATGCCGGTTTGTGCTAATACTTTAGGGATCGCTTTAATTGGACCGACACCCATGATTTCAGGTGGTACACCAGCAACAGAAAAACCTACAAAACGCCCGATTGGTGTCAAGTTAAAACGTTTCATAGCAGCTTCGCTCATCACCATTACTGCGCCTGCACCATCTGACATCTGCGAGCTATTACCAGCGGTTACTGAGCCTTTAGCAGCAAAAACTGTTCTTAATTTGGCAAGTGCATCTAAGCTGGTATCTGCACGTGGACCTTCGTCAGTACCTTTAACAACCGATATATTTTTAACTTTATGGTTTGCCAAATCAGGACGTTTTTCATCGACAGTGTATGCTGCAATTTCCTGATTGAATTCACCTAATTCAATAGCCTTAAGGGCACGCTGGTGACTGGTCATGGCAAATTGATCTTGATCTTCACGCTTTACTTGCCAGCGTTGCGCAACTTTTTCGGCGGTAATGCCCATACCATAGGCGATAGCTACATTTTCATCATGCGCAAACATAGCTGGGTTCATGGCGATTTTATTGCCCATCATAGGTACCATGCTCATGCTTTCTGTTCCAGCAGCAATCATCACATCAGCTTCTCCCAGACGAATACGGTCAGCGGCTAAGGCAACAGCTTGTAACCCAGAGGCGCAGAAACGATTCACAGTCATGCCAGGTACACTATTTGGTAAGCCTGCAAGTAATAGTGCAACACGTGCGACATTGATACCTTGCTCGGCTTCTGGCATTGCACAACCAACAATCACATCATCAATAGCCGCTGGGTCTATACCTTCACATTGTTGCATAACAGCCTGCATCACATGTACTAACATGTCATCAGGACGCACATTTTTGAACATCCCACGGGGTGCTTTGCCTACAGGTGTACGCAAGGCGGCGACGATATAGGCATCTTTAGTTTGTCTAGTCATCAGGTTTCTCCATGAATTTTTAAATATTTTTTTTAATTTCTGAGCGGCTTACCAGTTTTTAGGGTGTGCTCAATACGTAATTGAGTTTTTTCAGTGGCGAGTAGCTCCATAAAAGCAGCACGCTCTAATTCTAAGAACCAGTCTTCATCAACTAAACTTCCAGGAGTTAAGTCACCACCACACATAACATGAGCAACTTTACTACCGACTAAATTATCATGTTCAGAAATAAAACCACCTTCCAACATATTAACTAGTAAGCTTTGAATTGTTGCAATTCCGGTATTACCTGCGACCATAATTTCTCTGCTTCGTAACGGCGGACGATAAGCAGCTTCAGCTAAAGCTAATGCCTGCGCTTTGGCGACATGCAGTAATTCAAAACGGTTCATTACCACGCTGTCAGCAAGACGTAGATATCCTAGTTGTTTTGCCTGTTCAGCACTTTTAGCTAATTGTGCTGTGGCAACTGTTTGGAAGTAATTTTTTAACTGTGGAAATGGATCTCCGTCTTGAGCATTTTGTGCAGCTCTAAGGGCAAATTCTTTACAGCCGCCACCTGCAGGCAACAATCCAACTCCAACTTCAACTAAACCAATATAACTTTCTAGCGTTGCTACGGTTCGATCACAATGCATAACAAATTCACAACCACCGCCTAGCGCTAAACCATCTACCGCTGCAACAGTTGGAATCATAGAATATCTAAGACTTTGCGAAGTTTGTTGGAATTTTTCAACCATACCTTCGACTTCTTTTAATTTACTAGCCATTAATACATCAGCAAGATCTAGCTCACGCGCGGCTTTAAGTATCGTAGCCTGAGCAGTTTTTTTGAGACTTTTTATAGATTGTTCGAAAGTAGATAATGGCTGAGGTGGTGGTCCATCTTTTGGTCGTTCAGTTGCTTTTTTTAGATTAGCACCTGCAGAGAATGGTGGTTCAGTCTGCCAAATTACTAACGCGCGCCAATTTCTCTCAGCTTCTTCAATTGCTTGTTGTGCACCATCTAATACCTCAATACCAATGGTGTGCATTTTAGTTTTAAAACTTAGAATCGCAATCTGATCACCGGTATGCCACATACGAACGGCATCAGTTTCAAAGATAGTTTCTCCATAAGAGGCTTCTTCACCGATTAGTCGGTCTGGAAATAACTGACGTTGATAAACCGGTAGGGTTGAACGTGCATGAATAGTCTTGCTGGCCGGGGCAAACGAACCTGTTTTGGTATGAATAGCCGCTTGCTTATCAGTACCGATTTCCATAACCCATGCAGGTAAAGGTTGAGAACACATACTTTTACCGGCGGCAATATCTGCATTAATCCAACTTGCAATTTGCTGCCAACCGGCTGCTTGCCAGATCTCAAATGGCCCTTTATTCCAGCCAAAACCCCAACGAATCGCCAGATCTAAATCACGTGCATTATCAGCAATAGATTCTAGCTGCACCGCACAATAATGAAACAAATCTCGATGTATAGCCCATAAAAACTGTGCATGAGGATGTTCACTAGCATGTAATGCAGCAAACATGTCTGCTGGTGATGCATACTTAAGTTGCTGCTTAAGATCCTCATCTACCTCGCCAGCAGCAACACGATAGGTATTAGAAACTAGATCTAACACTTGAATCTCTTTACCTACTTTCTGATAAACGCCACGTTTTACTTTTTGCCCTAATGCACCATTATCAATCAAACTTTGCAACCAGTCAGGCACAGCAAAATACGTATGCCATGCGTCATCTTGCAGGGTATCGCGCATGGTATTAACAACATGCGCTAAGGTATCCAGTCCAACCACATCTGCGGTACGAAAGGTAGCACTCTTAGGTCGACCAATTAATGCGCCAGTTAAAGCATCAACTTCATCAAACCCTAGGTTACATAATTTGCCATGATGCATAGTTGCTAGCAAAGAAAACACCCCAATACGATTCGCAATAAAATTTGGTGTGTCTTTAGCACGGATAACACCTTTACCTAAACCAGTTACCAAAAATGCCTCTAAGTTATCCAGCATGCTGGCATCACTACCCTCACAGGCAATCAATTCCACCAAATGCATGTACCGTGGTGGGTTAAAAAAATGAATACCACAAAAACGATGACGATTTTCTTCTGGAAAAGCTTGTGCTAATTGGTTAATAGATAGACCGGAAGTATTGCTGGCAAAAATAGTATTCTCACCAAGATGCGGTGCAACCTTAGTGTAAAGCTCTTTTTTCCAATCCATACGTTCAGCAATAGCCTCAATCACAACATCACAATCTTTAAGTAACTCAAGATGCTGATCATAATTGGCAGGTTGAATGTAAACAGCTTTGGAGGGTATTGAGAGTGGCGCTGGTTCTTGCTTTTTAAGTTTCCCAACTGCTTTGATAACATTGGCATTGGGATTATCTTGCTGTGCCGGAAGTTCAAATAATAATGTCTCAATATTCGCATTAACTAAATGTGCGGCAATCTGTGCACCCATCACGCCAGCCCCCAATACCGCAGCTTTACGTACCATAAAGTTATTGTTACTCAATTTCACCCCCCTGTATGATTTTATTGCTGAATGAAACCGTGAAACTATTTTCACGGAAAATTCTAACAGCCTAGGTCGTAATTAATAGACCTAGGAGCCTGTCGGACTTATGAGTTTCGGCTGCAAATTCTGGGAAGTCGGCCCAAATCATCCCCGGTTTTCGTTAAATATACTCAATATCCTCCTCAAACCAGTGAGAATTTGGCCTCGATTATCCAAATTTTCGCTTCGAAATCATAAGTCCGACAGGCTCCTAGGCTGGTTTTAACTTCAGTGAGATTACAAGTATGAAACCTAAAGCGCAAATCTGTTTGAATAAACAGATTGCTGCTTAGGAACGTACATGAAATAAATTAGGCAACTAGCGCAGGATTTATGCCCATCTTCTGTGTTATGTAAACAGTTTCATAGCCGTGCTATGCGCATGTTTACACGCCCCCGTATCAAGTACGGGGCAGGCTGAATATGAATATAAATCCTGCGCTAGTTGCCTAATTTATTCCATGCACATTCCTTACTGTAATTTTGGTAAACCATAACCAACGTTTTAAACTCTAGGAGCCTGTCGGACTTATGAGTTTCGGCTGCAAATTCGGAGAAGCCGGCCCAAATCCTCCCCAGTTTTTGTTAAATATACCCAATATTCGCCTCAAACCGGTGAGAATTTAGCCTCGATTCTCCAAATTTTCGCTT
>JAJFJL010000231.1 GCA_021774055.1 Nitrosomonas sp.
TCCAATTTAGGCGAAGTCATTTTGCTCTGATTTGAGGCGGTTCGTAGGGCACATAGTTATTCTATGTAACCGTAGAACCAACGAAAAATAAGAGTAAAAGGACAAGTCTAAATGGATGATTTATTATTTCCTCGTCCCTTACCTAGATCCTGCAAGTGATCGTACATATAATGTACGATCACTTGCAGGATCTAGGTTTTATTCGTCAGAAAATGATACTTCTTCTGATTTCTGAAGTTCTTCATCTTGAGTTGCCAACAATACCAGCAAGCGTATAAACTCCTGCACCTCATCCCCCCATATGCCTCCATGATCAGGAATCAAATCTGTATCAACGCGAATATTCAAATAAGGATTACGTGGTGCAGTTCTATCTAAATGTTCAAGAATAGTACGACCATAGGTGATAGCATCACCCGCCGTTTGTTCCCCCCAAATATTTTCAACATTATCATAGATATCAATAGATAACGGTTCAGCATTAGGTACAGAAACTAGAGTATGACTAATCAGAGGATCAAAATGACCAACTGTAGTACGATCTGCAGGGCCCTCATCCAGAGTAAGTTGACGTTTAAGAGTGCCACCACAAAACTCACGTTCTATAGTGTTATGAGTTTCAAAAATAGTGGAGAAGAAACGCCCCGCAGGAAAAGCAATTTTAGTGGCATAGTCAGTCTCTGAAGTCAATATTGCTAATCTAGGACGCTGTTCAGGAAAATAACTACAACGAGCGCTAGAAAGGTCGTATAACGGTGCGTAGCGTAGCGCTTCAAAAGCTGGGTTAAGCAGTACAACTAAATCACCAAAACCTTTGGCAGTATCCTGCACCGCTTTGTTTTCACGACTATCAATAAACCTACTAGCAAGAATTTGAGATGTTGCGCTATATACAGCTTGGCCACCAAAACTATGCCCCATTATAATAAGTCGACTTTTTATCGGTGGATTCCAACTATTTCTAACATTACTAATTTCTTCAAGCTTAAGAAATAACTCAGAAATACCCATATAACCAACATTTAAAGCGGTATTTTTACGATCCCAAAAAGTAATTAAGTTAAGTCCAGGAATAGGAATTGATTTACCACGCCAACCAACAAAAATACCTGCAACCTTACGTGGCGAACGATTCTGCAGCTTGGCTAAATCAGTTTCGATCTGACTAAGCTTGTTTAAACTTTCAGAAAAACTGGCTATATTTGTGTCACCAGGTGAAGCATCATGCTGCCAACCATGTACGAAAACATTTATCAGCAAACTATCATTTGCCGCTGCGACATAATAATTATCTAGAATAGCCTGCATTTGTGCGCGATCACGCAATTGCCCCTTATCATCTACCTCAACAAATCCTAGGGTATATTCATTGTTACCTCTTTCATTGTGCAATTGAATGCTATGCTGGTCACAACTATCTTCTACAGTAACTGTGCAAATAGAATAATCACTACGATAAATTTTATTTGGTGTGCAACCAACAAAAAGCAATATTAATAACACCACAATAAATATTGGTTTAACTTGTTGATTAATATTATTCACTTTCTTTCCTTATAAACTAATTCTAATTGATCAATTGCAAAACCAAAGTAGTACTATCGGTTAATTCTTCTATTCCAGGGACAGCAACGTAAATTGCAATGCACTAGCATTGGTTAATTCCATTAATACATTGTTAACAACCGTAGCATTATCAACCATCACCGATGGAATCGTTAACGTGCCGGTTTGTAATGAAAATATTGCGAAATTAGCAGGAGTTGTTGGTAGCTGTGTAATGCTGTCAGCATCAAGTTCAAATACAATATTTGGGCTATTCTCAATCAAACGTAAATTGACCGCAAAATAATCACCAGTCCCAATATCTACTGTAAAGCTTAAATTGTTTTCACTAAAAATTCCGCTTGATTCAGTAACTGTAATATTGTTTGTTTTAACAGGAACAACCTGATTATTATCAGAGCTAACAATTGGTAGCGCTGTAATCACACTATCAAGGCCAACTATTTGCAGATCCGCAATACTATCTATCACATTCATACCATCAAAGATAACTCTTCCAAATACAGTGAAACCACCATTCTGGTTATCTAAGTTTGCTGAATTATCAGATAGGTTAACAAACCATTCACTGGTTGCACTATCAGGGTCACCTCCAATTTTTGCCATAGCTACCGTGCCACGGGCATTAGAAATCTTAAACTCATTCTTAATTGGTGCAAGTTTATCAACTCTCTCCAACACGCCACCTGTCTCACTACTAACAAGTTTAAAACCACCACCTTGGATAACAAAACCAGGCACACTACGGTGAAAAATACTATCGGTATAAGCTCCATTATTAATGTAATTAAGAAAATTAGCTGTTGAGATAGGAGTTTGTGTTTCAAACAATTCGATACAAAAATCTCCTGCATTAGTGTTAAAACAAGCTACAGAATTAGCGTGTCCAACTGACGGTAGTGAAAGCAGAACAGTAAGCAACACTACGCGCCAGGTACTTGGAATAAAATTTACATTCATTTGATTTTTTTAAGATAAATATTATTATCTGGATCCTGCAAGTGATCATGCATATAGTGTGCGACTACTTGTAAGATCTAGATATTAAGTAAAAAACCACTAACAACACCGCAGCTAATTTAACCTTAAAAGCATTTCAGCTAAAACTAATGTTGTTAATGTACTCTCATTAGCAAATTAAAGATGTGGCATTTCTCACCCTTACATGGATTATTATTTCCATAAAGGTGTTCCACATACGTTTCTGCCTACTTAAATTTAACCATCAGCATGATATAGGTAGCAAATATTGACATCCTTCATATTGATTCAAAAGTAGTTTACACTTTCAATATCAAAAATTCTCTTTTGGTGCCTATTTATCCCTCGTCATTCCTGCGTGTCTTTAGCAGGAATCCAAATTAGACGTGGATTCCTGCTAGAAACATGCAGGAATGACGGAGGGTGTTTCATATAAGCTATTTTTGAAATAGTTTCAATATGAGACCTTGTCTTTCTGAGAAATGCAAACCGAATAATGAAGGATGCCCAAATATTGATATTGATAGTCACAATTTCTATCAGGATAAGGAACTAGGCAATAATAATTTGTCCATTTAGACTTGCCCTTTTGCTCCGATTTTTTGTTGGTCCTCCGGTTACATAGAATAACTATGCGCCCTACGGACCGCCTCAAATCAGAGCAAAATGACTTCGCCTAAATGTACAAATTATTATTGCCTCGTCCCTAAAATCAACCTAGTTTGTAATGATTAATCACATAACCTTTTTCCTGATAAAACCGGTAACGTATTCTTGCGACTTGCTTATCTTCTGATGAATTCTCCGCAATCTCTACAACTCTCTGAAAACCATCAAAATTAGACGGGCATTGATGATGTAAATTAAGTAATACATCATAACCACTTATCTGCTCAATTTCATGCCCTAATAAAACTGGCGTTACCTTTGCCAGCTTGTCATGAATACGCACATGCGGAACAAAACTAGAAGGAGAGAAAGTCCAAAGCAATGTATCAAGTTGTTCAATAACCACAGGGTCTATCGTATAAATGATTACTTTTAGATCTTGCTGAATAGCTTTGGCAGTTATTTTGCAGGCTGTATTTAATTTATTAGCTGCACCTGAATAGAAATAAATTTGCGTCATGGATTGAATAGCCAAATAAGGTGCAATGCCTTACAGTTATTGCACCCTACAAGATATGGTTATTGTTCTTTTGACCGTGTAATTAAAAACTGGGTTAATAGTGGTACTGGTCGTCCGGTAGATCCTTTCTCCTTACCAGATAGCCAAGCAGTTCCCGCAATATCTAAATGTGCCCAACG
>JAJFJL010000232.1 GCA_021774055.1 Nitrosomonas sp.
AAAGGACAAGTCTAAATGGATAAAGTATTGTTGCCTCGTCCCTAGGTGTAAATAAAATTGGGGAGTCGCCAAGTGGTAAGGCACCGGATTTTGATTCCGGTATACGTAGGTTCGATCCCTACCTCCCCAGCCAATTTTTAACAAAAAAATCAACAAAGCCTCAATAAATTCTTAAACTGTCATCTAGCCAAAAGTATTTTTTCTAGTTTATACGTGATTAAACATAGATTATCCTCAAAATAAGCGCATATAAATAATCAGCATCCTCATGGTTTTTTTGACTAATTGAATTTAAAGTCTAATTCCACCGATTATCAATCTTTAGTAGTTAACCCTTAAAGTAGTTAACCCTTAATTATGTCATACGATAGCTTGATGGTTTTTACCGGTACGGCTAACCCAAAATTAGCGCAAGATACGGTTAAACATCTGAACATTCACCTGGGGCGTGCTACGGTAGATCGCTTTAGTGATGGTGAAGTAATGGTGGAAATACTTGAAAATGTTCGTGGTAAAGATGTATTTGTGTTGCAATCCACCTGCACGCCAACCAACGATAGCTTAATGGAAATATTAGTTATGGTTGATGCGTTAAAACGAGCATCTGCCAGACGCATTACTGCGGCCATCCCTTATTTTGGCTATGCACGTCAAGATAGAAGGCCGCGCTCAGTGCGTGTGCCAATTACCGCAAAAGTAGTAGCCAACCTGTTGGCTACTGTAGGAATTGACCGCCTGTTAACTATGGATCTACATTCAGATCAAATTCAAGGTTTTTTTGACATCCCTGTTGATAATATTTACGGTACACCAATTTTACTAGGTGATTTATGGAAACATAATTACCAAAAACTTGTGGTTGTTTCACCAGATGTTGGTGGTGTTGTACGTGCACGACATTTGGCCAAGCGTTTGGAATGTGATTTAGCTATTATTGATAAACGACGTCCCAAGGCTAATGAAGCTAAGGTTATGAATATTATTGGTGAAGTTCAAGGTCGAACTTGTGTAATTATTGATGACATGGTGGATACAGCTAATACCCTATGCGAAGCAGCAAAAGCTTTGAAACAAGAAGGTGCCGAGGCTGTTTTAGCTTATGCTACACACGCGGTGTTATCAGGCAGTGCCGTGTCACGCATTGAAAATTCCCAGTTAGATAAAT
Organism: Nitrosomonas sp.; assembly: GCA_021774055.1. GTDB lineage: Bacteria > Pseudomonadota > Gammaproteobacteria > Burkholderiales > Nitrosomonadaceae > Nitrosomonas. The sequence goes on from JAJFJL010000232.1 coordinate 1,166, forward strand.
TAGTGGTAACCGACACTATACCTCTGCGTCCTGATGCTCAGGCTTGTGAACGCATTTGTCAGTTAAGTGTGGCTAGTTTGATGGCAGAAACTATGTTGCGGATCAGCAATGATAGTTCAATAAGCTCATTGTTTATGGAATAAATGGCGTATCGTACATATATCGCTTAGACATTCAAGGTAGGGTGCGTTTGTACCAATGTTATAAATGGTGCATGGAATGCACACTACGTTATGGTTTCTAAGGTTGTAATTTTTTATCAGTTTATCTGGTCGCGGATAATCTATTTTTGGAGAAACAAATGAAAATTGAAATTAGTGCAAATAAACGCACATTACATGGCAAAGGTGCGAGCCGCCGCCTACGTAGAGCTGGTAAAACACCTGCAGTTGTTTATGGTGGGGAAAGTAAAGCTCAGTCAATCGAGTTAGATCATAATGATCTATTCCATAAACTTAAACTTGAAGCTTTTCATGCTTCTATTTTAACTTTAGATGTTGATGGTGTACCTGAGTCGGTATTGTTGCGTGATACACAGATGCATCCGTTCAAACAAGAAGTGTTGCATATAGATTTTCAACGTGTTGATCAGAATAAAAAGATACATATGAAAATTCCACTGCATTTTATTAATGCAGAGGCTTCACCAGGTGTAAAAACTTCTGGTGGTATTGTTAGCCATATTCTTACTGAAGTAGACGTATCTTGCTTGCCAAAAGACTTGCCGGAATTTATTGCTGTTGATTTAATAGATTTAGTAGCTGGACTTACATTGCACTTAAGTGATTTGATAATGCCGGAAAATGTGGAAGTTTCTGCGCTAGCCAAAGGAGATGATTTGCCGGTGGCTACAATTGTTATTCCACGTGCGATTATCTCAGCTGATTCTGATTCTGCTTCAGATACAGAAGAAGCTGGAACTGAAGCTGAAGAAAAAGAATCTGAGTAAAACAGCATAATTTTTCGCATTCCTCTATTTCTTATGAGACTTATTGTCGGACTTGGTAATCCAGGTGCAGAATACTTCGGTACACGCCATAATGCTGGTTTTCAACTGGTTTCACAGTTGGCCGAAGAACTGCACTTGAACCTTAAGCTGGAGACTAAATTCCATGGGCTATGTGCACATTTAGGACAAGGAGAGTCTCAGCTGTGGCTGTTGGAACCACAAACATTTATGAACATTAGTGGACGAGCGGTGGCAGCATTATGTCAGTTTTATAAGATTCCAGTAAATCAAATCTTAGTTGTCCATGATGAATTGGATTTAGAGCCAGGCATAGCTAAATTAAAATGGGGTGGTGGTTTAGGTGGTCACAATGGTCTTAAAAGTATCGCTTCCCATCTAGGTACGAAAGATTATTGGCGTTTACGTATTGGCATTGGTCATCCTGGTGACAGGAATGCAGTTGTTAGTTACGTATTACGCCCGCCACGTAAAGAAGAAGCTCCTCAGATAGATGATGCTATTCAAAGAAGTTTGGCAGTTTGGCCATTAATTGCAAAAGGTGATTGCCAAGCAGCAATGCTAAAATTACATACCAAAGCATAAGGGACGAGAAGATAATACCTAGGGACGAGGAAATAATAAATCATCCAATTTAGGCGAAGTAATTTTGCTCTGATTTGAGGCGGTTCGTAGGGCGCATAGTTATTCTATGTAACCGTAGAACCAACGAAAAATCAGAGTAAAAGGACAAGTCTAAATTGGA
>JAJFJL010000233.1 GCA_021774055.1 Nitrosomonas sp.
TCCAATTTAGACTTGTCCTTTTACTCTGATTTTTCGTTGGTTCTACGGTTACATAGAATAACTATGCGCCCTACGAACCGCCTCAAATCAGAGCAAAATTACTTCGCCTAAATTGGATGATTTATTATTTCCTCGTCCCTAAGTTTTTTCAAAACACTAAATATTATGAATACTGAATACGCTAAAGATCTACATTACTTATGGTGGCTTACCCTAGCTTGTGTCCTGGGAGTATTAATTTATTTATTAAGCCCGATATTAACGCCATTTTTACTAGCAGCGGTGATTGCTTATATTTGTAACCCATTAGTGTCGCGTATGGCTACCTATGATATTTCCCGTACAATCGGCACCATATTGGTGATGTTGTTATTACTAGGGACATTTGCAGCATTTATTTTGGTAATGCTACCTTTATTTGAAAAGGAAGCCACGCGCCTAATTGAAAAAATACCAGCTTATTTGGAGATGCTGCGTAACAATCTGATTCCATGGTTAGAAATACGTTTTAATATTAGTTTGCAGACAGACATATCTACTCTTAAGCAGATGGTTGCTGAGCATTGGCAAAGTGCAGGTGGAGTTGCTGCGAAAATTTTACCGTCATTAACTAGTGGTGGTGTCGCCATAGTTACTTTTTTTGTAAATTTAGTGCTGGTTCCTGTGGTCTTGTTTTATTTATTGCGTGATTGGGAAAAGTTGATTAATCATATTGATCAGATGATTCCACGTTACTGGCATAATCAGGTTAATTTGTTAGCTAAAGATGCAGACCGTATTTTAGCTGAATTTCTACGCGGCCAATTGGCAGTTATTATATTGATGAGTATTTGCTACATCACTGGCTTATGGATAGTGGGTTTAGAATTTGCTTTACCAATTGGGTTATTAGCTGGAGTTTTGGTGTTTGTGCCATATCTTGGCATGATTGTAGGTTTGTTATTTGCAACATTTGCCGCAGCAATGCAATTTCAAGATTGGTCGGGAGTCGTTATAGTATGGGCTGTATTCGGTGCCGGTCAGATGCTGGAGAGTTTTCTAATTACGCCTTGGCTGGTTGGAGATCGTATTGGTTTACACCCGGTTATTGTGATTTTTGCATTGCTTGCATTTGGTCAATTATTTGGTTTCTTTGGTATCTTGCTGGCGTTACCAATTAGTGCGGTGTTGCTGGTATGGTTACGTCATATCCATAAACAATATATAGCTAGCACCTTGTACTCTAAATAACCAGGAAAATCCGTGGTATAAATTGCCGATAACTGATTAAAGAAACTTGGCGTATGCTCAATATTTTCCTGGTTATTTAACGTGCAAGGTACTAGCAATCTTTATCAAAAATAAATTATTTTAAAAATGCAGCAATTATTATTAGATATTTTGCCAACACCTGCCCCATCTTTAAGTAATTATTTGCCAGGATGTAATAACGAACTATTACATACGCTTAAACATATCCTGAATGGGCAAGAAAACGAACGTTTTGTTTATCTATGGGGCGGAAGTGGTTGTGGCAAAAGTCATTTGCTGCAAGCTATGATTCAACATTATCACCAGAAAAATAACGCTACTAATTATTTTGACTGTAAAACTCAGCCTGATTTTCATTTTGATAGCAAGCTAGCGTGTGTTGCTGTTGATGATGTTGATAATCTTAATCCTGCATCACAAATAAAGCTATTTAATCTTTACAATCAAATTCGTGATGAGAGCAATACAGTTTTGTTAGTTAGTGGCAAATCGCCACCGGCACAATTAACTTTACGTCAAGACTTAGTAACCCGACTAGGTTGGGGACTGATCTATCAAATTTATGAATTAACTGATGAGGAAAAAAAACAAGCAATGAAAAGTCATGCAATTAATTGTGGATTTAATTTACCACCAGAAATCAGCTGTTATTTGTTACGCCACGGAAAACGTGATTTACCCTCATTAATCCACACAATAGATGCTCTCAATCATTATTCATTAGCGAACAAACGTCAAATTACAGTTCCATTGTTACGCCAACTATTGCAGGTAAGCTCATGAATCTAGCCTTGTTTGATCTCGACAACACCCTGTTAACAAGTGATAGTGATTTTGAATGGGCACAATTTCTAATTGAAAAGAAAGCATTAGATCGTGAGTTGCATGAAGCTAAAAATATGGAATTTTTGGAACAATATAAAGCAGGCATACTTGATATTCATGAATTTCTTGATTTTCAGTTAAAACCGTTATCACGCCATTCTCGTCGTCAATTAGATAGTTGGCATGATGAATTTATGCAGCAAAAGATTTTGCCAGTGATCGCACCTGGTGCACGTGAATTAATCGCACAGCATAAAAGTAACGGTGATCTTTGCATTATCATTACAGCAACTAATAGTTTTGTTACTGCACCGATTGCTAATGTGTTGGGAATTGAGCATCTGATCGCCACAGAGCCAGAGCAGAAAGACGGTGAATTTACTGGCCAAGTTGCAGGTGTTCCATGTTTTAGAGAAGGCAAAATAACTCGTTTGGAAAGTTGGTTAGATAGTCATAATTTAACTTGGCTATCATTCTTACAAAGTTGGTTTTATAGTGATTCACTGAATGATTTACCTTTGCTAGGTAAGGTAACCAACCCAGTTGCAGTAGATCCTGATGCAACTCTTAAACATCATGCGGAAGAAAACGGATGGCCAGTGATTAGTTTACGTTAATAATTACGCCAGGTGGAATTCTAATTATGCGTATAACACGGAAAGTAACATCATGAAAAATATAAACTTTAACTTCTTGTTAGTTGTTTTGATTATTTTTCTAACTGGCTTGCCTGCGATGGCTGCAAGTGTTTCGACAAATTTTGAATTTTCAGATAGAAGTGGTTCCTTTACTTTGGGTGATGCTCCAAATACAGTTGCTTTTAGCAATGGTGAAGCAAAAACAATTGGTCGGTTTAGTCTTTATCGTTCAGGAGCTAATTCATGGATGGTAGATATAGCTCAAACCGGGGTGATTGAATTTGCTAATCCAGCACAGTCAGTAAATTTCTTTTTTAGAGATCAAAATTCGTCAGCAAACAGTGTGCTTAGTGTTTTGGATGTTGATGGTAATGAATTAAGACGATTTATCGGATCAGATAGTTGGACAGAAGTTAATCTTACTGATACTGCGATAGCTCGCATTACCTTACAAAATAATGCTAGCAATGGTTATAGCGTGATTGATGATTTTAGTGCCGAAATACTACCCGCAACTGTTGGAAATTTAGTTTCTACCTCGGTTGTCGCAGGATCAATCCGTGTTCGCTTAAAGGAAGTGGTGCGTGGTTTAACCGCACCTAATTGGGGGTCAGCATCACCAGGAGACGATAGTCATCTTTATGTAAGTGATCAAAACGGCGTACTTTGGAAAATCAACTTAATTACGGGTGAAAAAAGTCAGTTTCTAGATGTTTCTGATCGTTTAGTGTCTTTAGGTATTTCAGGTGCTGGTTCATTTGACGAGAGGGGCTTATTAGGTTTTGCTTTTGCACCAGACTTCCAATCTAATGGACTGGTATACACCTATTCATCAGAGCCAGCAGATGGCAATAGTGATTTTTCAACCATGCCTAGTGGTTCGCAAGCTGATCATAAAAGTGTGATATTAGAATGGCAAGCAAATCTTGATAACAATATCGCTACATCTATTCAAGCCGATAGCAAGCGAACAGTTTTAGAAATAGAGCAACCACAGTTTAATCATGATGGTGGTGGTTTAAATTTTGGTCCAGATGGTTTACTGTATATTTCATTAGGTGATGGTGGTGGTGCGGATGATGTCGATGGCCAACCATTTTTTGGTGGTCCTATGATCGGCCATGGTTCAGGAAATGCTCAAGATAAATCAAACCCACTTGGTGCTTTACTACGGATTGATCCGAATACTCGTGATGCCGCTAATGGCCGTTATGGTATTCCTGCTAGCAACCCGTTTGTTGCTCAAAATGATGCTCTAGATGAAATCTTTGCTTACGGCCTACGCAACCCATTCCGGTTTTCTTTTGATCGAGAAGATGGTCAACTTTATCTAGCAGATGTCGGACAAAATGATATTGAAGAAATCAACATCATAGTTGCTGGTGGTAATTATGGTTGGAATAAACAAGAAGGTAGCTTCTTATTTAACCCTAATGGCGAAGAAGATGGTTCTATCAATCGGGATGAAGTAGCAGCGCAAGATGACACCATTAATCCAATTGCTGAATATGACCACAACGAAGGTACTGCAATTATTGGTGGCTTTGTTTATCGTGGAAAAACTATTGACTCAATCAATGGTAAATATATTTTTGGTGACTTCAGTCATCCTGAATTATCAATCGGTAGGTTGTTTTATAACAACAATGAGCAAGTCGAAGAATTTCAATTAACTTTACAGGATCAATTAGATATTAGTGTAATGGGATTCGGACAAGATAGTCATGGTGAAATTTACCTGTTAGGCAATCGGACAGGCACTCCTTTTGGTGATAGTGGCGTAGTCTTTAAAATCGTTGCTAATTCAAGTTTTGATGGTAGCTTGGTTAAAATTCCAGTGGTTGATGTACGTCAGTCAGGTAATTTGATTAATGTGTTTCAAGCTGAATTAAGACTGGTTCCTGGTAGTGATCCTGCTTTATTTGAATTAACTCAAGAAATTTCCGCTCTACCTCTAGAATATGCTGGTGATAATGCGATTTTTGATATAGATAACAATCGCTTGTCGTTACCTTTTGTTGATGTTAAGGACAGCAGGGGAAATATCACATCATTTTTTGCTGAATTGCGGCAGACTGATACTACACAAGGGTTGTTCTTTGAGTTGGTAAGTTTGGGTTTGGTTTGGTTAATTAAGTAGTCGATAAAAATTATATTAATATTATCTGTCATTAGGAATTGTCTAGTAAAACTACTTTATTTTTAAGTTGTTATTACGGTTTTTTATGCATAGAATATTTTTTGCCAAGCACTTATCATTATAAAAATAAAGTAGGTTAAGATGGATCTAACGTGGCTTAACTATACTCCACACGGTCATAATTTAGATTTTTTAGTGGATCATTTTGCCAATATCAGCGTTACTGAAACAATTACATAGCTAGATATTCCCAAGGAATAAGGTTTGTTATATGGAATAATCTGTTGTGCAGGATCTAGGTATTACCCATCTATTCCAAGTATCCATATAGATTTAGATGTAATCTTAATATTCTACTTTAAAATCAATTAGTTGCAATTCATTGTCCTAGGCTAATTTCAACATAAAGTAGAGACCAGTAGATATCGTAACAGACTGATAAATTTATATATGTTTCAATAATTTGAGATCCTAAAGAATCCCTGAATCTTGTCCAATAAAGATTGATAATATACACTTAAAGCTAATCTGAAACTAAGATAAGAACCTAATAATTATGAAGATTCAGAATAAAGCTTCTCTTGTCATGGCCGCTTTCGGAGTTGTTATCGTTATTCTCTTATCCATTGGTTATGATGCACTTTCCCGACAAACAATCTTGGATAAGGAGTTACGCAGCCTGAAAGATCTCTCTGATGAGATGGCGCTGCATTTCGATTCACACCTAAAAGGGCTTGTGTCCGCTAGCGTCACATTATCTTCTGCCCCGGTTATCAGGAATGCCCTGCAGAAGCGGAATAATGAGCTGGCGGCATTGTCCGATGAGGAACGAAAGGCGGTAATTGAGCGTCGTGATCAACAGTGGAGAAAGACCGGGGATATCAATGATCCCTTTATCCAGGTCCATATGACTAACCCCGTGGCAAGGTTCCTGAAGGCGCAACAAAAACTCTTTCCTCAAAGGTACGGTGAAATATTTCTTACCAATCGTTTTGGCGAAATGATTGCCACCACAGGAAAACTTACAACCCTCGCACATTCGCATAAATACTGGTGGCAGGCATCTTATGATGATGGTCGCGGCAGGGTATTTCTGGATGACCGTGGTTTTGACGCCAGCGTAGAAGGCTATGTGCTTGGCGTGGTTGTGCCAATCAAGGAGGACAACGAAATAATCGGAATTTTAAAGGCTAATGTAAACATCACCGGACCTTTAAGCGATATTGTTAACGAATTTGCTTTGCGTAATAAGGGCAGGTTGCAGGTTGTACGTACGGGTGGGCTGGTCATTTCAGAACAAGGTGTCATCCCACTTTCAAAGCAGATAGACGGTTTCATTGTTAAGTTTCTAGTGGGTAAAAAAGATGGTGCATTGACTGTTGATACCAATAAAAAAACCTTGCTTGTCGCATTTTCCCCCATTGTAATGACCATGGGGTCAGAAGCGGTCGGTTTTGGAGGAAAGGGCGAATCGATTGATCACATTAAAGGCAACAGGGGTGAAGGTTGGCATATTATTATCTCCCTCGATAAACAGGCAGTGCTTGAGGCCAGCCGTAATGTCACGTTAATCATTATTGCCGTCGGTGGCATTTTTACACTGCTAACCACCATGATCGCCATGCTATTGGCCAGGCGAATAGCTGATCCGATTGTCGAGCTTGCGGATTCGGCTAAGGCCATCGGTATGGGGAATCTTGATATAAGGTCTATTGTGCGTTCAGATGATGAGATAGGGTTGCTGTCAAAGTCATTGAATACAACGGTGGAAAATCTCCAGAAAACCCTGGTATCCAGGGATGAGCTGTCTAAAGAGATAGAAGAACGCAAGAAGGTGGAAAAGCTGCTGACCCGGTTTAAAACCACCCTGGATCGGACGCAGGACTGCATCTTTATCTTCAATCCAGAAACCCTGCTTTTTTCATACGTCAATCAGGGAGCGGTTAATCAGGTTGGCTATAGCTATGACGAACTGAGAAAGATGACGCCACTCGATATCAAGCCCGAATTTGATAAGCCACGTTTCAGGGCAGTGGCAGAAAGTATTATCCATAGTGACCGCAAACAGAAAATATTTGAGACCGTGCATAAGCACAAAGACGGCAGCCTGATTCCTGTTGAGGTATCACTGCAATATATTGCGTTAGCGGAAGAGAATCGCTTTGTTGCCATTGTGCGCGATATCACCGAGCGAAAAGAAGCGGCAGAAAAGCTACAGAAGTTAAATCAGGAATTGGAAGAGCGGGTCAGGCAGCGTACTGCCGAATTAACGATTGCAAAGGAGACTGCAGAGATAGCCAATCGAGCCAAGGGAATATTTATTGACAATATAAGCCATCAGTTTCGTACCCCGCTCAATGCCGTGCTCGGATTCTCACAGTTGATGATTGATGATGAAGCGATATCGGACAAACACCGCAAGTATCTCAGGAATATTAAAAGTAGCGGACATCTTCAGCTGTCACTGATTAATGATGTATTGGCCATGTCGAGTCTTGAGGATGGGCAGGCAACCGTGAAGCTGCAGGCCATAGATTTCACCAGGCTACTGGACGATATCAGCGACAAGGCCACGGTAGCAGCAAAGGCGAAAGGGATAAGCTTTACGGCTGAATATGGCCCGTGCATTCCGCAGAATATTTCTTGCGACCATGAGAAACTGCAGCAGATTGTGGGCAACGTTATCGACAATGCAATCAAGTTTACCGAGTCGGGCGGGGTAAGCCTGAAGGTTGAAAGTGAGCAAGCGGATAATGACAATACCGTTCAATTGCTCTTTGACATAGCGGATACCGGCATCGGTATCCCGCAGGACTACCAGGAGCGCATCTTCCTGCCATTTGTTCAGGTGGGAGAGCGGAGCGATAAAACCGGCACCGGGATGGGACTCACCCTGACGCAGCGTTATTTAAAGTTAATGGGCGGGACGGTTGATGTTAACAGTGAGCCGGGCCGAACAGTATTTCATATCGCGTTTCCCGTAGCACTGGCAACAGAGGCTGAGGTTGAACCCTCTAAGCTACGCAAACCTAACATTCTTGGTATTGAACCAGATGGCAGGGAATATCGGGTGCTGGTTGTGGATGATGATGATGACGGCAGGATTCTGCTGACAACGATGCTGGAATCGGCTGGCTTTCCGGTGCGTGCGACGTCCAGTGGGAAACAAGCGATTGAGATCTTCAAGGCGTGGCACCCTGTAATGATCTGGATGGACATGCCTATGCCGCTGATGGATGGCATGGAAGCGACAAGGCAGATTAGAAAACTTGAGGGGGGTGCCGAGGCGGTAATCGTTGCGTTGACCTCGTTTTCGCTTGATGAGATGAAGGATGGCAAACTGCCAACCGAGCTGGATGAGCTTTTCACCAAACCAATCAGTCAGGATGAGATATTTGGCTGCATGGCAACACACTTGGGTGTGCGTTATATATATGCAGAATATCCGGAACCGCAGGAGAGAATGGCGCTTGACCCGGAACAGATCAAGCAGTCGCTATCGGGACTGTCGGATGTCTTGATTGAGAAACTGCGTATAGCTGCAGTCGAACTGGATATAGAGCAGGTAGTAAGTATCATCGAACAGATTGCCGTCACGCACCCGGATGTCGCCAATGTTTTGCGGCATTTGGTCGATACGCTGGATTTCGTGACACTGCAACTGGCTTTGGATAAAACCAGAGGACCCGACCAGTGGAGCTGATAGATGAATACGGGTAATGGCAATGTGGACTGGCGAAGCAAAATTTCGTGGTTAAGGGGCATGATAATATTAGCGTTTAGGAAAAATAAAGATAGTCCCCACGAAACAATGCAGTTGATGCCAATTTAAAAATGTAATATAGAATGTATTTAAAATAAAGATTTATGTTTACTTGCAAATTGTTAAGAAGCGTTTTCGTAAACGTCTAATTACAGTTAAGAAGTGCTTTGTTAAAGGTTAACCAAAGGACTCTCCAGGTAAAACACAGAACACACCTTATGTTGAACGAATTAATTTAACACTTCGGCGACGTATTTCATTTTTGAGACGAAAATCATTGGGGTTCTGCAAAAAGAAGGAAAACTTTAATCATACGCTTTGAATCAATTTATTTAATTATAACTATCTACGAATGCACAAAAGATTACGTCTTCCTATTGGGCAGGATAAGTATATTTCAAAAAAGGTGGCATCACCAAACACCTGCTATGGCAATAGGTTTAACTCAAAAACAACTTTCCTGGAGATTCTTATTGGTAATACTAATTCCGGTAACTAATTGATATTATGTATGCTGCATTGTTTTTTAGGGACTGACTATCGTATTACCTGCACCCGATATATATCTGATTTATTTGTTCGTATAATCTTTATCTACCATCAATTTGGCAGATTCAAGTTTTTGCTCCTAATAATTTCCAAAATTATAGGTTATAAATTATTTCAGGATTATTAGACCACCATCAATCCTTTTGAAAACCAGATAAAAGTGAGAGTTGTTATGAGAAGGTACGGTCGTAGATTTATTGCAATTATTTTGTTCTGTTTCCTAATTATTGGATGCGTCAGTCCAAGACCTGTTCTTTATCAAAATAATCATTTGCAGAATGTTGGAAAAATACAAGCTGAACTAGATGTATCTGAATGCCAAGAAATTGCAGAACAATATGTTTCCTCCACAAGTACAGCAGAAGGTGTTGTAGAAAGTACTGTTATTGGTGCTGGTGTAGGTGCCGCAAGTGGTGCTGTGGCTGGTGCTATTAGAGGGTCTGCGGGTAGTTCATCAATGGTTGGTGCGGCAGCTGGGGCAACTATTGGTTTAATACGTGGTTTATTTCAAAAAAAGCAACCTAATCATGCCTATAAAGCGTTTGTTGATCGTTGTCTTGCGGAACGAGGGTATGATTCAGTTGGTTGGGATTGATATAGATTTGTTGTTATTCTAAAAATCACTCTCAATATGCATCACGTTAGCAAAATGATTAAATGCGATAAATAATTCCATAGTACCTAGGGCCTCTAAAATTTCAGCTTGTTCAATTCCAAGCCCCTGCAGTGTTTCAAGGGTATCTGGGTCAACTTGGTGCCAGGTTTGATTAGCTTCACGAGTAAAGTTAATTAAAGCAATATCTTGTTCGCTAAAATTATCTGGGTAGATACCCTGCAGCATTCCTGAAATTTGCTCCTCAGTAATTCCTAAGCTATGTAAAAATGCGGTATGAGCTGTTACACAATAGTTACATTTGTTATCGTATGAGACTCGTAGTGCGATAGCTTCTTTAACTTCACGTTTTAGCGTGCCATTTAGTAGTATTTGTTTAACTTTTAGCCAGTTAGCTTCTAATAATGGCGGGTATTTGGCGTATGCTTGAAAAAGATTAGGTACACAGCCAAAGGCTTGTTCAATTTCTTGTAAGATAGTTGCAACAGATTGTGGGGTTGTTGATGACATATTAGTTGTAAACTCTAAATTAGGGACGAGGCGAAGTAATTTTGCTCTGATTTGAGGCAGTGCGTATGGCACATAGTTATTCTATGTAACCGTAGGAGCAACGAAAAATCAGAGTAAAAGGGCAAGTCTAAATGGATAAAGTATTATTTCATGCACGTTCCTTAGTTAAGGTATTTGTTTATCGTTTAGTGTTTTGCTAATTCGTTGTTTAGCTTTATCACTTAATTGGAAATTCTGAAAATCTTTAGAGTTACGTGATGCCTTACGTAGAAAGATAAGTTGCTGGGTAAATTTACTGCAACTACGACAAAGTAGTAGGTGTAATTTTAAAGAGGCATTCTTCCAAAATGGTAATCTTTCATCCATTGCGCGTGATGCCAGTTGACTTGCCTGTTTGCAATTTAACATAGGTACTTTTCTATGGTTAGTCGGTCCAATATGTTTTCATGCAATTACTGAGTGATAATCGTGCTCTATGCATCAAAACCCAGACGTTAGTAGAACTTAGTGAGAAGTCCTTACAGATGTCTTTATTACTCATCCCATAAATTTCTTTAGCTATAAATACATCAGCTTGTCGTGGTTTTAGGCCAGACAAACATTGCTGAAAAACTTGGTAGAATTCCTCTTGTTGTAATGCTGATTCTGGATTGCTAAAAACATCTGGTTTGTCTATCCAACTACCGTTAGTTCTAAAGAAATAATCTAAATTATCAGAACCATCCTGATCAATCAGATCGTCAATAGCTGTTTCACGTCCTTGGCGTCGGTAAGCATCAATTATTTTATGCTTTAGTATCCCAGTTAGCCAGGTTTTAACAGAAGATCGGTTGGAGAAAGTATTTTTAGCTGTAATTGCGGCTAATAAGGTTTCTTGTACTAAATCTTCAGCCTGGTGTCTATTTTTTATTTTTAGTAGTGCATAGCTAAATAAATAATCACCGTAGTCTTCTAACCAGGTTTGTACATTCAAGTTGGTTTTGTCGCACATAATGAAACTATTTTATTTGCAACAACTGGTTTTTGATTGTATTGGAGGGCATTTTACCGTGCCGTAGGAACAGAACACGCAGCAATCACCAGATTTAGGTTTTAATAAACACTTACAGTGAGTACATTCATAAAAATATAAACAAGAATCTGTTGGCATGGTTTCCATTTTAATAAATTGACAGCGTGGGCAAGTTATCTTTGACTCAAGAATAATAGGAACAGTCATAATTGATTAAGGGAGATAGCAAAATATAATTATCCAAAAATAAAACTTAACTGGTTTATTTATAGGTATCTTTCATATTAATACAAAGGTAGTTTACAATTTTTTTTTAAAATCAAGTTAATTTCTCTTTGGTGCCTATTTACCCCGCCGTCATTCCTGCTAAAAACATGCAGGAATGACGAGGTAGATGCTTCATAACAGCTATATTCAATAATGTTTGAGTATGAAATCTTGTTTTAAACACACAAGAAACCTATTGAGTTTTTTTAATTTGTAATTCTATGTAATGTACGTAAGGTTTGAATCATTGAGCGTTCATCACCTTTCCAGATACCGTCATTGCCAACATAGATGTCAGCTAGTGCTTGGCGCCCCATGATACGACGAATAAAATTAATAATTGTATCAGCCACACCTTCTGGATTATCTGTAGCTGGGAAATGTCCAGCTCTTGGAATGTAGGTGATTTGAACATCATCTGTTCCTAACACGTTAGCAAATCGCTGGGTTTGTGCGGCTGGCATCATGTTATCAAACTCTCCCCACATAATCAGTGTTGGCACAGTAATATTTTGGTAGTTTACGCCATTTGGATTATGTTGTGGATGATGTGGCAGCAATAAGGCTGGACTTAGAATAGCTGCCCGATCAGAAAGTACCCGTATATTATGTAGTTTTAAACGCATAGTGGTAGATTTGGCGACATCAGTTACACCATCACTGTTGCCATTACGTTCATAATCAACATCAACATAAGTTGTGGTGAGATAACGTAAATTATATTGATTGTATTTAGCTGGATCATAAACCATTGATTTTAGTATCTGCACTAAAGTTTGATCAAAAGCCGCAAAAAGCATGGCATATTGTGCATCACCCTCTGGTGTATTAGGAATTTCAGATGCGCGACCAATCGCTTGTATCTCATTCACCGGATAACCATCAAAAGCAACCGGATCTAATTGGATTAATGCATCTAAGCGATCATTATGTTTGGCGGCATAATGAGAAGCAATACCACTACCCCAGTCATCAGCAACAAAAATAAATGAGCGACCTGGGTATTCTTGCTGCATTAACTTTTCTATATAATCAACGTCATTCTGCCAATTCCAGCAATTATTTGCGGCAGGATCTTGCTTGCGACCATAACATCTAGGTTTAGAGCTTTCGCCCATTCCTAGCATATCAATAGAAATAGTTTCACAAAAACGTGACAGACTTCCTTGCACTTCTTCCCATTGTGAGCGGTTAGTTGGAACCCCATGTAGAAAAAGAACTAATGGCCCCTTATCTCCCATTTTAGTCCAAGCAATTTCAAAGTTATTAGACCAAACTGTTTCTGTGCTATGTGGTCCACCGACTTGTAATAGTCCCTCAATCATTGCTTGATAATGAAACACCCCATATTCTGGTTCACCCTGTGGGCGATAAATAGACAAATCAGGTTTATTGCCAGCGGCGCGTACTGGTGAATGGCTTAATGCGTGATAAAAACTATTGTTATTTGTATTAGTTGCCATATTATTTCCTATTAGACTTGATATTCTTTGTTGATCTTAGCTATACAGTAATGATCAATGTATAATTTGCAGCATGTTGTCGTTGAAGTCAAGAAGTTTATAAAAAGACTGTTTCCAGGAGAGACCACATGAATATAGATTTACCCACCACAGAAACACTACTTAATATCAAACAAGCTGCAAAGTTTTTAAATGTTAGTGAAATATCTTTAAGACGTTGGAGTGATGCTGGAAAACTAGCATGTTCGCGCATCGGTCTACGACGTGAACGGCGTTTTCGTCAGGCAGATTTATTGGCTTATCTTGAGCAGGTACCATCTAAAAATAGTATTAAAGTTGGCCATAAAATCGGCAGAATTGCGCATATTGAGCTTGAAGGTATTGCAATTAATTATGGCAGTCATCTATGTTCTTTTTATGAAACTGATCTTGGACGATTAAAGTTGGCATTACCTTTTCTACTTGGTGGGCTTGAAAAAGGGGATCGTTGTTTCATAGTGGCAGCTGCTGAAGTACAGACAATTCTTTTGCAGGAATTAAGTGAAGTTAGGCCAACAATTAATCGAGATATCCAGGACGGACAATTGGTTGTGATGAATGGCCATTCAACTAGTGCTGCAATGTATACTTTTTTTGAGCAAGCTTTTATACAAGCAGGTAAGCATAATGTTCAAGGCTTGCGGGTACTTGGGGATATGGCCTGGGTGTTACAGAAGAACATGTCAATGGATGCATTAAGTGAGTTTGAAGCTAACTACAATCAGGGGTTAGGGCACCGATTTCCAGTAGTCAGTTTATGTCAATATGATGCTAGATTATTTTCAGGTACTGCAATATTAGGTGCACTTAAATGTCATGATGATACTTTTCGTTATCCGTTGAATCACTTTCTAGGTGTTTAGAAATCTGTATTTTAAACTTTATGTGTTTTCTATTATAAGTTTTGGTTGTATTCTATTTGTAATTTTAGTGAAGATTTATTAGAACCTAGATCCTGCAGGACCTAGGTAATAAATCAATGTTCGGCATACTTCAATATTCGGTTTGCTAGTGGGTCATTTTTTCCAATATCAGTGTTACTGAAACTAGCTATGCGCTTGTTTCAGCGCCTTGTTCTTGACAAAAATTATCACCCTAGAAAATCAGAAACTATGACCGTATGAAGTATACATCCCGTCATTCCTATATGTTTATAGCAGGAATGACGGGGGAATAGGCACCGAAGAAAAATTTTGATATTAAAAGTGTAAACTACTTTTAGATCAATATGAATGATGCACAATGTTCTTATTTGTCAATGCGTAAGTTCTAGGGCGTGAAATAATAAGACAATCATTTTGTATTCAGCCGCTATTCAGCTTTAGAACCGTACAATATTTATAACAAATCAAGTTTAGAATATTTTATTGGGGCTGTTATGAACACAAAAAGAATTATTACTTTTTTTGCGGTACTGGCCATTCTTTTTCTTAGTGGTTGTGTGGCTCCTCCTTACTATGGAGGAACAGTAAGCCATGGAACAAGTGGATATTATGGTGGAATCAGAGCTAATTATGGATACCAACGACCATCATTTTATGGGGCTAGAGTATTCTCTGGTGGGCATAGACACGTAGGCCATAGACACGTAGGCCATAGACATAATAGCCATAACCACTCCGGCAATAGACATTTTCGTGGTGGGCATCGGGCAGGTGGTCATAGAATGCATGGTTTGCATCGTAATGGTGGTCATAAACATTCTGGGCGTGGACAACATCGTGGAGGAGGTCATAAAAGACATAATGGTGGTCATCGTGGAGGGGGTCACAGAGGCAGTCATCGTTGATAGCTTGGTAGTCTGGATGAAGCGTAGCGGAATTCAGGAATAGGTACTCAAGCGGCTTGTGCTGATTCCCTGCATTGCAACCAAGGATTTCGCAATCTCCATCCAGGCTACTTTTTGGGTTCTATTTATCAAATGTTTCCTGAATAAGCGGCACAGTTTTTACCGTTCTTTTTTGCTTGATACATAGCTTTGTCAGCGCTGACCATTAGTGTTTCTATATCTTTTCCATCTTGTGGAAATAATGCAATTCCTATACTTGCACCGACACTAACATTAGTGTTATTTGATATAGCTATTTCACTAGATATCTTTTCTAATAGCTTGTTTATAACAAGATCCAGTCCTTCAGTATTTTTTGTCATTGGTATAAAGGAGATGATGAACTCATCACCGCCAAGACGAATCAATACATCTTCTTTACGTATTATTTTCTGCATTCTATTGGCAACTTCTATTAATACTTTGTCTCCAGCTTCGTGACCAAAATCATCATTAACCTGTTTGAATCCATCTAAATCAACAAGTAATAATGCTAACTGATTATGATTCTTCTGGACATCCGTTAACATAATGTTAAGTAATTGCTCACCTGCACGCCGATTAAACAGTTTTGTTAGTGGGTCATGTTCGGATTCAAATAGAATGCGCTCCATTTGAAAAGTTCGTTCAGTAATATCAATTAAAAGTCCTTCAATTAATGTTTCTCCTTCATCATTTTTTACGATTGAAAATAAGCAGTGTAACCACCTATCTACGCCATTAATTAACTCTGCTAACCTAAGGTCACAAGCTATTTGTTGACCAGTTTTCAATACACCAAGTAACAACTCTCTGACTGCTTCAGGTTCATAAAACAATTCAGGTAATAATAAGTTTTGTTTGTCGGCGCGACGTTCTTTTGCAGTAATTCCAGCAATATCTTTAAATGCTTGATTTACCGAAATAAAATGAAGCTGATTGTCCAATATAAAGATTCCTGCACTTGAACGCTCAAAAATCAAACGAAAGTGTTTCTCTAAATTTTCCATGCGGCTACGTAGTAACCGTTCTTGTTTTATAGTTGAACGTGTGGCTTCTAGTAATTTATTGATGTCAATAACTAAGTTCCCAATCTCATCATTTTGATGCCCTTTTGGACAAGCAAGTTGATTATCATCCCCAGGTGCTGTGCGATGGAGGCTTGTGGCAATAGATTGAATTGGATGTGTGAGTGTTCTTCGCACTAGTATCAAGACCAGGATTGCTATAACCAGTGTATGAATGAATAAAATGAATGCATGTTCTAGCGCAGCGTTTTTTATACGCTCATTCATTAAGGCAAGATTTGGTTCAAGATATATTTTTCCGACTTGATCGGGTGGTGTGAATGGGTTATGTAGCAAAAAGCTTTGTGACTGCCCAAAATGAACTGGTGGTGTTTTTGTTGATATTATCATTCCGGTAAAACTAATAATGGTTGATTCTGCAACCATGTCATTCTTTTTCAAATTTTCTACAACTTCCAGTGCAAGCTCTTCGTTATCAAGGTAGCTTGCTATTTCTGCTGAACTTTCAATAGTTGAAAATAATTGTGTTAGTGTTTTTTCCATAATTTTTTGCTCAACGGATTTTGTATAGAAAAAATAAACTAAGGATGCAACGATAGTAAAAATAATTGCACCAAGTGTAATAAATCGAGCAATTCTGACATGAAGTTTGCTGCTGTTATTCATTGATTTCTATCCTTAACACTACGTTCACATTATCATTTAAGTTTTCAAAATAGACGTAACCAATTGAGTTAGGAGTATTTTCAATAGTTTTTAACATAGCTATATTATCATCAGTGGTTCTAGGTGGTGAAGCACGGCCGGTAAACAATAATCTAGCCCAGTATGCATTAACTGATGCGACTGATCTACCAATAAGTTGATGATAGAAACTTGCACGGATAGCTGAATTTGTAGATTTATCGTAGGGCCTAAGTATTATTCTATTGGATACAGTTATTGTACGTCCCATATAAATATCAATAACCTGGCGTTTCGTTAATTCGGTTATTCCTGTTGATGGATTGACGATTACAGCAATATCTGCCACTACCCGTGAAGAAAATAAGATTGATAGCGATATCAATATGATAATAAATAAATATCGCATCATTAGAAAATAAAATTAAGATTTAAACTGAAGATGTTCAGCGTAATATCTTTGTTGAGTGGTTCTTTTATGATAAGTAAGCCACCTCCATTCTTTTTTACCCAAGTGTGATCCCACTGTGCTTTTAGTGCTACTTTTGGATATAAATCCCAACGTAGACCTAATGAAACAGTACTTTGGTTAATATGAGGCGCATTGAAGGCATTGCGGGTAAGACTTTCTAAGCTATTTAAGGTTGGTGATGATACTAATGGTGTAGTAACCTGAGTTGGTTTATCAAGAGATTTAGCATTTGCTGCGATGGAATAAAACGTTACAGGACCAAAGCGGCGGCCAACACTGACATAGCCGTTTCTTAGATTAATACTATCCCATTTGGATGAAAGTATTGCTACTTCAGATTGTACTAACCAATTATTATCATCATAAGCCAGGCCTGCAGAATAATAACTAATACGTTTACCCACACCATCCAATTTACTTGAAAATCTTGCGGCTTGTGGCCAAGCGTCTTGTGGCACTTGATTGAGCGTATCTAGTAATCCGGTTAGTGGGCTACGAACCGCAGTAACATCTGTTGCAGCGTGAATTAGACGAAATTTCCATGAATCAGTCTCAAAAGAAGCATTCGCGCCATAAAATGGGCGTGCCCTCAAATGAAGTTCACCCCTACTAAGGGCAATATCAGAACCAGTCTGACCACCATAGACTTTTAATTCCAAATAACCAGATGCAACAGGATAAGTATATTGTAAGTCTAGCCCTTCATAAAAACTTGTGGTAATCGGGGCATAAAATTCAACAACAGGGTGTGCCCATAAATAAGCAAAACCTACATTGCGGTATTCTGAAAGCATGAACAAATCGGTGCCCATACGTCCAGCACGTGCAACTATTCTTGGTGTAATTTGATAGCGTAAGAATGCCCAATCAACAATATTATTGAAATCATGTTGCTTTCTATTTTCAATAACCACTTGAACTGTTGCAGTTAAATTTGGAATAATATCGGCGTCTAACTGCAGCCCAAGAACTGAGTCATGAAATACAGAAAAACCACCAAATTGAGCCTCATGATTAAATTCTTTGTGATAACCATATTGCTCTTTTCCGGCAGAAGTTATTCCAATTGTTCCAAACCCGCTAAGGCGGAATCGATCACTTTTTAAATCAGTGGCATTTGCTTTATGGATACTAGAAAAAATCAGTAGATAAGTTATTATAAATAAGATTAACGATCGCATTGTTATTGGGCAATAATATGATTTTTAATGTAGGTATTGTTGTTTCGTATGCGGAAACTTATGTTCTATCTAAATTCTGCAAGTATTCGTACCAGAAGATTGCTTCATATAGCAAGTTCTATTTTTTAGTATAAAAATAAGTATTTCATACAGTATAAAATTCATTCTATTTAACAAGTTATTACACATTTTGTGCGCGACCCAGATATTATACTAAAGTTATTAACAAATGAAGGTGACAATTCCCACTCTTGTTGTGAAAGTATAAGGGAGATGAAAAAATATAATCATTCAAAAACAAATCTTAACTGATTATGGTGATCCAATTACTGGCGAATTGGCACCGGATACTTTTGGTGGCACACCAAATATTTTTGTAGCTGGGCCTACCGGAGCAGCAGAATTTGAACGTAATCTTAATTGTCCATCAACACCTGGAGAAGGAGAGAAAGTTTTCTTATTTGTTGAAGTTGCTTATCATTCTGATGGTATGGTATACGGTGCGATACCAAGTTTACCGCCACAAGGGGTTCTTTTTGGAGCAGTAACACACACAGATTAATTTTCCTGTAACTATTAAATAATAAAGTTATTTAATAGTTAAGTTTGGATTAGATACGGCAGTTGCTAATTGGGTTTACCCTTTGGTAGATGTTGTTATCCTCATCTGTAACAAATTCTATTTGTTAACATTAATATCTCTCACAGCTCTTAATTTCCTTATCAATAGTTACACCATTCCAATTCAGAATAGGGGCAACTTTTGTTGCAAGTTGCCGTAAGTCATTTTCATTAAGCTTAGTTAGGATTAACAATGGTATCCGACGGCGTAATAAATCGTCTAGATGAATAACCATTTCTGTGGCAGCACAATGTAGCAAATCAGCATAAATAAAAGGTAACGTTGGTACGATTCTTTGTGCTAATTCTGGTTCTTCTTTAATACGTCGAAAAATATTTATCACCTGCTTACCGTGACGTCGTATTAGCCATTTGCTACTTTCTGAATCAATCCCAAGCTGGGTTGCTTGTGTATTCATAAGTGCGTTCCATGTCATATAACTTTCTAGCGGTGTCCAGGGAAATAATTTATTGGTTGTTGCACATGGTGTATTAATGCCTAATTGGTCGCAGACAGTGTTAACAATATTGGCGGCATCTTGCCGTGCAGAAGTGATTTTTCCTCCGATTGAATAATGCACACCATTTGCGAGTGTTTTTAATTCCCAATCACGACTAATTGCTGATGGTGAAGTCGATGGAGTAGTTTGTTTTAACACCCGTACACCTGCATATTGACCAATAATGTCGTCTGTTGTCCAATTGGTTGCCAAATAATCATTAACAGCATCAAGCAGATAATGAATGTCGCTAGTTTCTACGGTGACTTGATCTAGATCTCCAGTGTAATTAGTATCGGTAGTACCCAGAAGGGTAACTCCATACCATGGAATTAAAAAGAAAACTCGACCATCTGATTTTGCGGTTAATAGCAAAGCCTCCTCATCAAGAATGGCGGGCATTACCAAATGAATTCCTTTGGCTAGCTGACACCATTCTTCACCTGGCGTGTTGGTTGTCCATTGGCCAGTTGTGTTGACAATTTGTTTAGCATAAATTTCTTCAGTGACACCACTTAGTTGGTCCTGAATCCACGCGCCATTAACTTGTTTCTGGGTTTCAATCAATTTGGTCATTTTGCAGTAATTAACAGCAATTGCACCGCTGGTGATAGCACCTGAGATTAATTCCAAAACTAACCTGGCATCATCAGTTTGTGCATCCGCATAGGTGAAGCCACCAGTTAGCTGATTGTTATTGAGTGCAGGAAAATGGCTAATAAAATCTGAGTGTTTGAAGTAGCAATGGGGCATCTCTGGTTTGATATTGCCTGCCAAAAAGTCATATGTAGTCAGACCAAGTTTTAGTTTAAGTCTGCCAATCCTACTATCAGAATAAACCGGTACACCAAAGCGTAGCGGCCACACACGATGCGGAGCGGCTTGTAATAATAAACTACGTTCAGCCAAAGCTTTTTTAACTAATTTAAAGTCAAAGGACTCTAAATAACGTAAACCTCCATGTATTAATTTGCTAGAAGCAGAGGAGGTGGCACTGGCCCAGTCGTTTTGTTCAATAATGGCGACTTTTAGCCCGCGCAGACTTGCATCATAAGCCGTCCAAGCGCCATAGATACCGCCGCCACAAATTAATAAGTCGAATTGTTGGTTTTGTAATTGGTTGAAGTCTCGTTTCATAGTTTACGTAGTGATTGGGCTTTGTGTGATAAATCTTTGTCAAAGGTTAATACATAGATTCTGCAAATGATCATACTCATTATATGTACGATCACTTGCAGGACCTAGGTCTAATTAAATTTTGCAATAGCTTTTTTGATGCTCTTCATGCGCTGTATAGTGGAGCAAGTGATTTTTTTGTATTCTTATACCTATATCTTGCAAGATCTAGGTTATATTTCAGATGAAATTTCCGCTACAATTGCCAATATGACAACATCTAAGACAACAAAAATCAATCAAATTGCACCAATGGGTAATGGCAATATCATTTTAATAGGAATGATGGGGGCAGGAAAAACAACCATTGGCCGTTCACTAGCCAATTGTACCGGTAAGCCGTTTGTTGATTCTGATCATGAAATACAGGCACGTACTGGTGTCAAAATTCCTGTTATCTTTGAATTTGAAGGTGAAGAAGGGTTCCGTCGACGTGAAACTGAAATGTTACGTGAGCTAGTAAAAAGAGACAATATTGTACTAGCAACTGGTGGTGGTTCGATATTAAGCAAAGAAAATCGTAAATTACTAAGACGGCATGGCACAGTAGTTTATTTACATGCACCCGTTAATGATTTATTGCGCCGCACGCGTAATGATAAGAATCGTCCCCTAATGCAGACCGAAGATCCACATGCTAGGTTAACAGAACTTTATTTACAGCGTGATTCACTTTATCGTGAAACCGCTCATCTGGTAATTGATAGTAGTAAACAAAGCTTGCGTCACCTGGCGAACCGACTGATGCGCAGGCTTACAATTCTTAGCCAAAAATCTAATCTTGATAAGGACACTATGCAGACTATTACGGTAAATCTTGCCAAACCATCCGACCGTAGTTATCCAATCCATGTCGGTAGTGGTTTGTTACAGCAAATAGATTTAATTTTGCCTCATTTACCGCAAAAACGAGTTGCCATTGTTAGTAATACTACCGTAGCTCCACTGTATATGGAAAAATTACAAACAACTTTGGCAAGTGAGGGTGTGACATCGGTACCAATTATATTGCCTGATGGTGAATCCTATAAAAATTGGCAAACGTTAAACCAAATTTTTGATGCTCTGTTGAGCCATCGTTGTGAGCGTAATACTGCAGTTATTGCATTAGGTGGAGGAGTTATTGGTGACTTAAGTGGTTTTGCTGCGGCAAGTTTCTTACGTGGTGTGCCATTTATTCAAATTCCTACCACATTACTTGCGCAAGTTGATTCTTCTGTTGGTGGTAAAACTGGTATCAACCATCCACAAGGTAAGAACATGATAGGTGCATTTTATCAACCTAATCTAGTGCTGGCAGATAGTGATACTTTGGATACTTTGCCTGAAAGAGAGTTTTTATCTGGTATTGCTGAGATTATTAAATATGGTTTGATTAGAGATTTAGTTTTTTTTGAATGGTTGGAACAGAATATTTCCAGATTGTTGGAACGTGATCCAGATACGTTGCATGAAGCTATTCGTCGTAGTTGCGAGAATAAAGCTGAAATTGTTGTTGCTGATGAATTAGAAGGTGGCGTACGTGCGTTACTTAATCTTGGTCACACTTTTGGTCATGCAATTGAAAATGCTATGGGTTATGGGGTTTGGTTACATGGTGAAGCGGTTGCTGTTGGTATCATCATGGCGGCTGAGTTATCACGAAGAATGAAATTAATTAATCAAACTGATGTTGAACGTATTCGTAAAATTTTTGTACAGACTGGTTTGCCTGTAGTTGCACCAAAACTTTCTCCAGAGAAATATTTACAGTTAATGGCTTTAGACAAAAAAGTAAGCGCTGGCAAAACCCGTTTTATCCTACTTAATCGTATTGGCGAAGCCACCATGCACGCTGATATTCCTGCTGCGATGCTAACCGAAACGCTGCAGGCCTGTAGCGCTGATGAATAGTTCATTAGCACCCTATGCGGTAACACCTCATAACACTCGTGGGCGGCAGATTACAGAGGCCGCACCGGTTGGGCGCAGTGAATTTCAACGAGACCGTGATCGTATAATCCATTCTGCTGCCTTCCGACGGCTGGAATATAAAACTCAGGTTTTTGTTAACCATGAAGGGGATCTGTTTCGTACCCGTTTAACCCATAGTTTGGAAGTAGCACAGATTGGCCGATCTATTGCTCGTAACCTACATTTAAACGAAGATCTGGTTGAAGCAATTACATTAGCCCATGACCTAGGGCATACACCTTTTGGCCATGCTGGTCAGGATACTCTAAATACTTGTATGAAAGACCATGGTGGCTTTGAGCATAACTTGCAATCTTTACGTGTGGTGGATGTATTAGAAGAACGTTATGCAGATTTTGATGGTTTGAATCTTTGCTATGAAACACGGGAAGGAATATTAAAGCATGTTGCTAAAAAAAACATAGCTAAATTAGGTGAAATTGGCGCACGCTTTTTAAACCACCAAAGTCCATCGTTAGAAGCACAACTAGCCAATCATGCAGATGAAATTGCTTATAATAATCATGATATTGATGATGGTTTAAGATCAGGATTAATTACCCAGGAACAACTAAGTGATATCACCATATTCTCACGTCATTTTGCACAAGTAAAAGAACGCTATCCAGTGTTATCTGGACGGCGTTTAATTTATGAAATTATTCGTAGAATGATTAATACGTTAGCAACAGATTTAACCCAGCAAAGTATACGTAACATAGAAAATGCTAATCTTCATAGTTTGTCAGATGTTCATAAATCATCACCTATAATTACTTTTAGCGATAAAATCCGACAAGAACAACAAGTGCTGAAGAAGTTTCTACGTGATAATCTTTACAATCACTATCGAGTGGTACGCATGAGTAATAAAGCACAGCATACGATTGAAAGATTATTTAATGCATTTAGTACAAATACCCGGCTACTGCCACAAAAATATCAAATTAAATATCAAAGTGAGCAGTATCAATCGATTGCTGATTATATTGCTGGCATGACTGATCGTTATGCAATTAAGGAATATAAGCGACTGTTTGCGATAGGAGAAAGTTAATTCTGTAGTAACTGACTTCTTGTTCCCATGCTCCAGCGTGGGAACAATCACAAAACACAAATGACGATAAAATTTATAATCTATCCAGGTGGGTATGTATTCCCACGCTGGAGCATGGGAATAAGGGAAAGTTTGATTCTACTTACTAGATAACATCACCATTGAGAAAATAAAACTAATTAGTAAACCGATCAATGCATAAGCTAGTACGGCACCTTCTTCAGTAATTAAGAAAGCTGAATATAAAACTGCGGAAAAAGCTAGAGATCCAATAACAACTTTTTTGTACATATTTTTTTGCATATAAAAAATTCCTGTTTTATGTGGGTTAATTGATGTTGACAGCAGGCAGTGTTAACTTCTTGTGTGTGTTTAATTATGGTTTCTAGAAATATCAGTGCCATGAAAAACATCATAACAATTCTTAAAGTCTTTAGTCTAGTATCTTGTACGCTAAATAACCTGGACAATGTGGGGAATGCAAAAATTGTCGAAAACAAGGCGAAGAAGCGAAGGCATATTGAGTATACGTCAAGTTTCTTCAACGCAGTTATCGGCAATTTTTGCCACAGATTTTCCAGGTTATTTAGCGTATAAGGTACTAGGGGCTGTTGCCGTTTTACATTATCTCCTTGAGTTTCAATATAAAACTCCTGTAATATTTAATTTTATATCAGAAACTAGCATGTTATGCCACGAAAAATATTTACGGAAGAACTCTGGACAAAATTAAAAGTAACT
>JAJFJL010000234.1 GCA_021774055.1 Nitrosomonas sp.
CTTTGGGTATTTATTGGCATAGATGTTCCCACCAGATTTTGGATTAATTTTGAACTAGGCAGTCGTACTACTTACATAGCCACAAAACTGGTAGAAGGCATTAGTCGTTTAATGGGAAATTTTTCATCAGACACCCCCCTGAAAATCACAACAGATAAACTGGCCGCATATAAGAATTCGATAGAGAGTGTATTTAAAACAAGAAACTACGTTTATTTGCAAATTGTTAAGAAGCGTTTTCGTAAAATCTTAATTACTGTTAAAAAGTGCTTTGTTAAAGGTGAACCCAAAGATTTTCCAGGTAAAGCACAAAACACATCTTATATTGAACGAATTAATTTAACGCTTCGGCAGCGTATTTCATTTTTGAGACGAAAGTCACAGGGTTTCTGTAAAAAGAAGGAAAACTTTAACCATGCACTTTGGATCAATTTGTTTAACTATAATTACATGCGAATGCACAAAAGCTTACGTATTCTTATTGATGAGCAGGAAAAACATGACTTATTCCAAAAAAAGTGGCATCACCAAACACCTGCTATGGCAATGGGGTTAACCCAAAAACAACTTTCCTGGAGATTTCTGTTAGTAGCACCAATTCCGGTAACTTATTGATAATATGAATGCTGCATTGCTTTGCAGGGACTATCGTCAAACGAAAGAGACTGGAAACGGAACGCTTGACCTAAGGAATGCTAAACCTGTTCTCTACTCTACCCTCTGCTGTGTTTCTGATCTTTTTAGGGTTAAGCGTATCGATTTCAAGGTAAAGAAAAATTTCTACCATGTTATTCTGGACACGTTTCTAAAATGCTGCGTCCAGAAATACTCACTAAAAGAGTCTCTTGCAACTAACTAAAGCAACCGATAAAATTTAACGATGTACAATATTGAGCGTTAAAATATGAGTGATAATATTGATTATATTGAAATTTTCCCATGGAATAAGAACTTTGAAACAGGGATTGATGAAATTGATGCGCAACATAAACAGTTGGTACACATTTTAAATCAACTTGCGTCTCATTTAGCTTCCAGATCCACTCCTGTTGTTTTAAATAAGATATTTGATGAACTAGCAGACTATGCTGACCATCACTTTAAAACAGAAGAGAAAATATGGCGAAGCTATTTCAAGAATGATGAGTGGTATAGCAAACATGAACACACGCATGAGTCATTTATTGACAAGGTTGTTTCTTTAAAAAAAGAAGAAAAAAACAAACCGCTAGATCATGTGATACAAGAAATTATATCCTTTTTGTCACATTGGCTGGCCTTCCATATTTTGGACAGTGACAAGAGAATGGCCAAGGCAGTTAAAGCTATTGAGGCTAAGAAATCAGTTGAGCAAGCCAAGGCTATCGCTGAAGAAGAAATGTCTGGCTTGACAAAAACTCTTATTGATACCGTTCTCAACATGTACGACAATCTTTCTAATCGAACATTAGAATTGATGAGAGAAAAAGCACTGCGCAAGCAAGCTGAAAGTGAGCTTGAGGCCAGTGAAGAGCGCTGGAAATTTATCTTAGAGGGAAGCAGCGAGTCCGTATGGGATTGGAGTCTCGAACAAGATAAAGAAAATTACTCAAAAAACATGGGTTCTTTATTAGGAAAGATTGAGAAAAAATTACATAACACATCAAGAAAATCTAAAATCCATCCAGATGATATTTTGACAGTTGAGGCTGACTTGCAAGAACACCTCAATGGTAAAACTGAGTTCTATCATAATAAGCACCGTGTGTTACGCGAGAACGGTAGCTGGTCATGGGTTGTCTCACGAGGAAAAGTAGTAAGTCGTGATGCAGGTGGCAAAGCACTACGTATGGTCGGTACCCATACAGACATCACTGAGCGCCAACTTGCCAATGCAGTTTATCAGCATAGTAACCAAGCAATGTTTGTCACTGATATCAATAATGCCATTATCAGTATAAACCCTGCATTCTCTCGAATAACAGGCTACACAGAAGAAGATATCATAGGCAAAAATCCAAAAACTCTCAGCTCAGGACTGCATGATAAATTGTTTTACCAAAAAATGTGGGACAGCATTAACACTACTGGATTTTGGCAAGGGGAAGTCTGGAATAAACGGAAAAACGGTGACATTTACCCAGAAGAAATTAACATTACATCTATTAAAGGCGCAAATGGTGTCGTGGATCATCGAGTCGCATTATTTTATGACATCACAGAAAAGAAAGAGTCCGATAGGGTCATCTTAGAACAGGCGAACTTTGATTCTCTAACCAAGCTACCTAATCGTAGAATGTTTAATGATCGATTACAACAAGAAATCATAAAATCAAACCGTACCAACCAACCATTTGCATTACTATTTGTCGATTTAGATCACTTTAAAGATATTAACGATTCTCTGGGACATGAGCTAGGTGACAATTTACTTAAAGAATCAGCTCAACGTATTAAAGCTAATGTAAGAAGTACTGATACAATTTCGCGAATTGGCGGTGATGAATTTACTGTTATATTACCAGATGTCGAAGACACTATTTATGTTGATCGAATTGCAATAAATATTATTGAGTCACTCACAAGACCATTCCAACTTGAATTGGAGAAAGCCTACATTTCTGCCAGCATAGGGATATCACTTTTTCCTTTCGATGCGCAGGATTCAGGTTCTTTACTTAAACATTCCGATCAAGCCATGTATCGTGCAAAAGGTTCCGGCAGAAGCTGTTTTAAATATTTTACTGCTTCAATGCAACAAGAGGCACAAGAGCGCCAGGAACTAATAGTTGAATTACATCAAGCAATAAAGAGTAGCCAGTTTCAGCTGTATTATCAGCCTGTTATTAATTTAAACACATTAGAAATAAAGAAAGCTGAAGCATTAATACGCTGGCATCATCCATCAAAAGGAATAATTAGTCCGGCAGATTTCATCCCAATAGCTGAAAAATCAGGATTGATCCAAGAGATCGGAAACTGGGTATTCAAGGAAGCTGTCGATCAGGCAAAAAAATGGACAGAGAAGTACGACAAAGAATTTCAAATTAGTATCAATTTGTCGCCCGCGCAATTTCAAAAAGATAAAACCCTCAATGATTGGTTAGTTTATATTGAAGAAATTGACTTTACAGGAAGTAATATTGTCATCGAAATTACTGAAGGCCTGTTGCTTGAGAATGAGCCGGAAGTCGTTAAGCAATTATTAGAATTTCATAACGCAGGAATTGAGGTAGCCATAGATGACTTTGGCGTTGGTTATTCGTCATTATCGCGCATTAAACAGCTTGATATCGATTACCTCAAAATAGATCGTTCATTTGTAAAAAATTTAATACCGAACTCTCAAGATAGTGCCTTTTGTGAAGCAATAATTGTTATGGCACACAAACTCAATATTAAAGTTATCGCAGAAGGCATTGAAACGCCGCTACAATACAAGCTGCTATTAGAGATGGGTTGTGATTATGGACAAGGTTTCCTGTTCTCAAAACCATTGCCTGCTGATGATATTGAATCAACGTTTGCCAGAACTGATTTCAAATGCAGTTTCAAATAATAAGTACAACCCCACACAGTATATGAGTATGTTCTTAGCCACAACCTAACCCATCTTTCGATTTAAGTGAAAACTTTTTCTTCTTAATCAAGAATACGTAGGTTAATTAAGGTGTGTTATGACACGGCAGATTCAGTTTTGCTATCGTTTTCTTATAAAAGCTATAAAAACCAAAACAATACAATTGCAATAAATGGCAATGTGTAATTTATTAAAAAGTCTGCAGGACCCAAAATAATTGCTTCACTTTCCCATACTAAATCACCATATACCATCATTGTTAATGGCAGGGTAATCATAATAAGTAATAAAGAATCAATTAATGATGCTCCAACTCTAATCCAAAATCCCGCATACTCATATTCTTCGTCATTCATTTTTTGGTAGTCCTGCACATGTAGTGGTTTTTGGGGAACCACAACAAGAATAAACTATAAGTTTCATACCTTAATTCGTATTGACATTTGCAAAAACCACTACATGTGCAGGACTACCCATTTTTTTATCTTCCTCTTAGCCAAACTTAACTATTCAATATCAAGCAAATAAGCCTGATGTCCTCTATACATTAAGTTTTATTTGTAATTACAGTTGGTTATAATTTGATATTAAATTGCCAAGGTGATTGATAATGATAGGTGATATTGCCCACTAAATAAGGTGTCAATAATCTATCTTCGTCATGTAATAGCTGTTGGTTAATATACCAAAGTAAATAAATTATTAATGTGGTAATTCCCACTCGTATTACTGAATAGGGTGAAAGTATAGGGGGCAGGTATGGAATCTGCACATACGGGTTTGTTAGTTATACAATTACATTCATCTAATTAATAACATATAATCATCACGCACCTATTATTCGATCAAGCTAAATACCATTATTCCCAAAAATTTTAATTTGTCCATACAGGTTAACCTATGCATCCAGATCAACTGCATCTTCTTAAAACTAAACGTTTCTTACCGCTGTTTCTAACTCAGTTTTTTGGCGCATTTAATGATAATGTTTTTAAAAATGCGTTGATTATTTTGATTACTTATTCAATGGTGGAGAATTCCACCTTGAGTCCGCAGCTTATGGTAACTATGGCTGCTGGAATTTTTATTCTTCCGTTCTTTATTTTTTCAGCTACTGCCGGTCAGCTATCTGATAAGTGGGATAAGTCTAAGATAATTCAAAAGATTAAGTTAGTTGAAATAGCATTAATGTTGGCTGCCGCAGTTGGTTTTTATTTGGCAAGTATTCCTCTGCTTCTAGTAATTTTATTTTTAATGGGCACGCAATCAGCTTTCTTCGGGCCGGTTAAGTATGGAATATTGCCTGATCAGTTGCATGAAAACGAATTAATTGCTGGTAATGCGCTTGTGGAGACAGGGACTTTTATCTCTATATTGTTGGGGACTATTCTGGGTGGTTTGCTTATTTTAACTAACAATGGTGCGACAATTATTTCAGTGTTAGTTGTTTTAGTTGCATTTGCTGGTTGGATTTGTAGTTTGTCTATTCCACCTACAAAACCTGCTGCGCCAGATCTTACGATTCAATATAATTTTTTTACTGAGACGCTTGTTATCCTGCAACATGCTCGACAAAATGAAGTTATTTTCCGTTCTATATTAGGGATTTCTTGGTTTTGGTTATTTGGTGCTACTTTTTTATCTCAGTTTCCAACTTTTACCAAATATATTGTTGGTGGTAATGAACAGGTAGTAACCTTGTTTCTAGCTGTTTTCTCTATTGGTATTGGTATCGGATCGCTGCTTTGTAATAAATTGTTAAAAGGTAATATCGTGGCAACCTATGTGCCATTAGGTATTTTAGGTATGACAGTTTTTGCAATTGATCTTTATTTCGCCAGTAGTAATGTTATGCCAGGAAATGGTGAAGTATTAATTGGGGTAGTTGCTTTCCTTACTGGGCAAGATATTTTTAGCCATTGGCGTATCTTAATAGATTTACTAGGGATTTCTATCTGTGGTGGTATTTATATTGTGCCGCTTTATGCCATTATACAAAGTCGCACTGAAGCAGCTTACCGTTCGCGCATTATAGCTGCTAATAACATCATGAATGCCTTATTTATGGTGGTTTCAGCTATTGCGATTAGCTTTATGCTGACTCATGATTTCTCAGTCACCGAGGTATTCTTAACTATCGCTATTTTAAATGGTTTAGTTGCTATTTATATATCTAGCTTGTTACCTGAGGCGCTTGGTAGATCAGTCTTACAATGGATCTTTCATACGCTATATCGTTTGGATGTTAAAGGCCTAGAAAATTATAATAAATTATCTGATCGCTCGATTATTGTTGCCAATCATTTGTCATTCTTAGATGCAGCACTAATAGGTGCTTATATCCCAGAGCGGGTTAGTTTTGCTATTAATACTAAGATTGCTAAACAATGGTGGGTGAGACCGTTTTTATTGCTGGCTGATACTATTGCTTTAGATCCAACCAACCCAATGTCGACACGTTTATTAATCAAACGTATCAATCAAGGTCATAAGGTAGTTATTTTTCCAGAAGGTCGTTTAACAATGACCGGTTCATTGATGAAGATTTACGAAGGACCTGCGATGATTGCGGATAAATCTGGCGCGCAACTTTTGCCAATAATCATCTCTGG
>JAJFJL010000235.1 GCA_021774055.1 Nitrosomonas sp.
TCCTGGTTCGCTACCACCACCATCAGGCTTGCCGCCACCATTGTTTCCGCCACCGCCACCGCCACCGCCACCGCCACCGCCACCGCCACCATTACCACCTTTGGCAAAATCTTCAACATTAATACTTCTGACTTCATTGATATTTTGTATGTTGCTATTCTTGTTAGCGGTGTCCCAAAGAAAACCTCCAAGGGTATCAAGTACTTCCTTTTTCATGTTAAATCCATCCTTTTATATATTTATTACCATAGAACGGTCATAAATTGGCAAACTAAAAGGTTTGCCTGTAATTATTTCTTCACCATAGTTGATGATACAAATATAAGCCGGTGAAAAGTGCGGTCAAGTGTTTTGCTGGTGAAGTTGTTCATGGCCATGCTTTCTACAAAACGGATATGATCTCCGGCTTCTACTTTGGTAGTTGGGGCGGCGATCCAGAAACTCTTGCCATTATTTTCTAACTCTATGTAGGTGTAACCAGTTGTATCAATCATAGAAACAACAATGCCTTCATTATTTGGCATTTTTTCAGCATCTTGTGCTTGTAATGGGCTTAGTAGTAGGAATCCAATTAAGCTTGCGATGATTATATAATGTATTTTCATGGTTTCTCCAATAGTTAGGTTTTAGGCAATACCTAGATTCTGCAAGTGATCATGCAAAATGTGTATGATCACTTGCAGGGTATAGTTAATATGATACATGCTTTTTAAGGTTTATTTAGTGTCTGTCTAACTCTTTCAAAAAGACAGATGGCGACGGCTGTAGCGATATTTAATGATTCTGTTTTGCCCGGCATAGGAATTATTATTTGTTGCTTGATTATTTGTAGAAGCTTGTCTGATAAGCCATTTCCTTCGTTACCAAATACAAAAGCAACCGGTCCAGTTAATGGAATTTGATAAAGGTTTTTTGTGGCGTGTAATGATGTAGCAATTACGCTGCCATGGAATTGTTGAATTTTTTCTGTTAAGTCTGATTGTTGGTGAATTGTTAATAAAAAATGTGCGCCCATCGCCGCTCGTAGTGTTTTGGGTGACCAAGCATCTGTGCAGCCGGGTGATAAGTAAATATCACTAACGCCTGCGGCGGCAGCAGAACGTAGGATAGAACCAAGATTGCCTGGGTCTTGAACTGTTTCAAGTAAAACACAAAAATCTTGCTGTTGTATGCTGCGTTTGGTTGCTGCCTCAGGAATAGCAATCAGCGCCATAATTCCGGTTGGTGTTTTAACCGGTGATAGTTGCGTAAAAAGTGCGTCACTAAAGATGACAACTTTAATTGCTGATGGTTTATTAATTTGCTGTAATAGTTGCTGTATTTCTGTACATTGATAACTAGATTCTTTGATTATAAGGTTTTGTGGTGCGCCAAATTCAGAATGGTAAGCTTGGATTAGGTGGATACCATCAAGCAATGTTATGCCAGTTGTTTTACGTTGTTTAGTCGATTTTTCTAGTTTAACTAGCTGTTTGAAAAAAGGGTGTGCACGCGAACTAATTAGCTGCATGTGGATGATTTAAAGCAAACGTGTAAGCATGAGTTAGGCTGTGACTGCTTTAAGTTCTATTGGTGTTTTTTCTGGATTATGCGTCATTTGGTAACCTTGCCATAGTCTGCCGGCAATGAAAGTTGCCACTGTGTCAGCATGTTGTTGTAGGCCAGGGTTGTCTAGTTCTTTAGTTGTTTGTTTGAATAATTGCAACCAACGTTCAAATAATTCTGCAGTTAGTTCTGGTAGTGCAATATGTTTGGGCATAGGCGCACCACGAAAACGGCTGGTGCCACGTAACTGGGCAGACCAAAAATTAGTCATTTGTACAAAATGAGCATCCCAGTCAGCCACATGTTCTTCAAAAATTGGACCTAGACCAGGATCTTTTCTGGCTTTGGCATAAAAATTATGTACAAGTTGTGCGACTTGTTCTTCACTGTATAAGCTAGGATCTGCAGTTGGGATGGCTGGTTGATTCATGTATGCTAGGTAACCTTTGAATGAATAAATTGGATTGTACTGCTTTACGATAACACTTCATGGATTCATGATTAGGGACAAACTATTATTGTCTCGTCCCTTAGGCTATTGTTTGCACGAAAAATCGCGTAGTTTAGCTTTGGTTGTTCTAGTTGTCCAATGATGGCTTATACTTTTTTAGAGAATCGTTGTGCTAGGTACTAGTACCTTGCACCCTAAATAACCAGGAAAATCTGTGGTACAAATTGCCGATAACTGCGTTGAAGAAACTTGACGTATGCTCAATATGCCTGCGTTTCTTCGCCTTGCTCTCGACAATTTCTACATCCCCATATTTTCCCTGTTATTTAAGTTGCAAGGTACTAGATGCTGCTTATAGGATCTAGGTATTAGGGACGAGGAAATAATAATTCATCCAATTTAGGCGAAGTCATTTTGCTCTGATTTGAGGCGGTTTGCAGGGCGCATAGTCATTCTATGTAACCGGAAAGCCAACGAAAAATCAGAGTAAAAGGGCAAGTCTAAATGGATGAATTATTGTTTCCTCGTCCCTTAGTTGAGGTAAATGAAAATGAAAGAATTACGTGGAAAATTATTGCTTGATGATCCAGCATTAACTAAATCAACTGCTTTTTCGCGAGCAGAGCGTGCTAAATACGGGTTGCGCGGTTTGTTGCCCTATGACACTACAGATATCTATAAGCAAAAACAACGTGTTCTAGAAAATATGCGGCGTAAGACTAGTGCCATTGAGAAGTATATTTTTTTAAATAATCTTCTGGAACGTAACCAGCGTCTTTTTTATCGCACGGTGATTGATCATATTGAAGAAATTATGCCGCTTGTTTATACCCCAACTGTGGGTGAGGCATGTAAAGAGTTTGCACATATTTTTAGGAAATCACAGGGACTTTACATTACTCCTGAAGATCGTGGTGAGATTGATACCGTACTTAGCAACTGGCCGGAAACTGATATTCGGATTATAGTGGTAACTGATGGCGAACGCATCTTGGGTTTAGGTGATTTAGGTGCAAATGGAATGGGAATTCCAATTGGTAAAATTGCGCTGTATATTGCCTGCGCAGGGATAAATCCTGCGCAATGTATACCAATAATGCTTGATGTTGGCACCAATAATTGTTTGTTACGAGAAGATCCTTTGTATCTTGGCTATCCTTTTCCACGTTTAACTGGTGATGCCTATCAAAGTCTAGTGGATGAATTTGTTGCTGCGGTACAGAAGCGTTTTTCAAAAGCATTAATTCAATTTGAAGATTTTTTAACTCCAAATGCTTTTCATTTTTTGGATCGTTATGCTAAGCAAGTGCGTTGTTTTAATGATGATATTCAAGGTACAGCGGCAGTTACTTTGGCTGGTGTTTATTCTTCATGTCGTATTACCGGTAAGCAGTTCTCTGATTTGAATATTATGTTTTTAGGTACAGGCTCTGCTGCGGGTGGTATTGCTGCGTTAATGGTCAATGCCTACTGTGCGGCAGGGTTGACTGAACAGCAAGCGCGCAAACGACTCTGGTTAGTTGATAGAAAAGGTTTGTTGGTTTCTAGTCGAGAGAATATTAAGCCGCGTATTAAGCCATTTGCCCATGATTGTGAGACTTATAGTTTCTTGGATGCGATTAGTCAGATTAAACCAGATGTTTTAATTGGGGCAACCGGGGTTGCTGGAACATTTTACGAGAATGTTATTCGTAAAATGGCTGAAGTTAATCAGCGTCCGGTTGTTATTGCGTTGTCAAATCCAACGTCACATACTGAGTGTACGGCGGAACAAGCTTATAACTGGAGTGATGGACGTGTGGTGTTTGCTAGTGGTAGTCCTTTTGCAGCGGTAGAGTTTGCTGGTAATAAATTTAGACCTGCGCAGGGGAATAATGCTTATATATTTCCTGGTATTGGTCTTGGTGTACAGGCCAGTGCTTCACGCTTAGTTTCTTGTAATATGTTTTTGGCTGCTGCTGAAGCATTGTCAAATAATGTTTCGCAAGAGGAAATTGATGGTGGTGCTATTTATCCTTCGTTGCTACGAATTCGTGATGTATCACGTGCGATTGCGGTCGCTGTTTGGCAAGTTGCATCCCAAGAAGGTTTAGCTGAAATTGAGCAACCTGAAGATTTGGAAGCTTATATTAATGCCTTAATGTATGACCCAAGTTATTGAGGGGAGGTTATCGGTTTGTAATGAATAATAATTTAAGCTGGTATTTATTATTGTTGCTATTTATGTTGTTTCCTATAAAAACCGTGGCATCTGAGGAATCGCATTTGGTGATTCAACTTCCTTGGGATCATCAATTCCAGTTTGCGGGTTTTTATCAGGCATTGTGGCAAGGCTATTACCATGATGCAGGAATTAAGGTAACGATACGTAGTGGCATTAGTAAGGAAGGTAATGTCATTGATGCAATTGGGGCAATCTCGAATGGTGAAGCAGATATTGCACCCGTTGATGGTTTGTCATTGTTAATTGCACAAGATAATGGTGCGAATATAGTGGCATTAAAGCCAATATTACAGCGTACACCCTGGGTTTTTCATAGTTTAAGTGATATTCCACTCAATAATTTGTCTGACCTTGCCAGCGCACCGATTGCTACTTCACCAGATAGTGTTTTGATTTACAAACTATTGCTTCAACGTGGAAAAATAAAACCTGATTTAAACTTAATAATTTCTGAACCACCTATTATTGATAGTTTAATTAACGATACTGCAAAGATTGTTTCAGATTATGCGGATGGTACTGCATGGCAGGCAAGGCAAATGAATCTTCGAGTGAATACATTATATGCCGAAGATTATGGCATTAATTTTTATGCTGACGTTGTGGCTGTCAATCGTAATCGGTTAAAGGCTAATCCTACTGTCATTGAGAAATTTTTGGAAGCAACTTTTCGTGGTTGGGAATATGTACTGAGCAATAAAGAGGCAACCATTAGAAAAATTGTCGAGGAGTTGCCGCGGGACTTGCCATTCGACGATTTAACTGGATTCAATCGGCATCTTGCTGCACGCTACCAACAGCTACTACAGTACCCGCAAGTTGCACTAGGTGAAAATGACCCTAAGCGTTGGCAGTACATGCATCAATCATTAAAAGAAATTGGCGCGGTGAGTGGTGACCTTGATTTAGGTCATCAGATATA
Organism: Nitrosomonas sp.; assembly: GCA_021774055.1. Lineage (GTDB taxonomy): Bacteria > Pseudomonadota > Gammaproteobacteria > Burkholderiales > Nitrosomonadaceae > Nitrosomonas. Next base: position 5,143 of record JAJFJL010000235.1, read on the forward strand.
CGCGTTTTCTTCCATAGATGATGGCAACAATGATTGGTTATTGATTACCTTGTTATTTTCATCACTGGTTGCGGTTACTGTATTGACAGGATGGTCAGGGCTGCATCGTTTGGGTTATTTGTCGCCGTTGGTGAGTGTAATTTTTATTTTGTTCATAATGCTTCTTACTATCGCACTCTATCGTGAGTACGAAATAGAAAACCAGAAACAAGAAACATTGTTGAAACTTTCTCAGATTCGTGTGCAATTGGAAGAATCTATCAATAGCACGATTTTTCTAATGAAAGGTTTGGTCGTACATATACGCCTGAATCCAACCATCACTCAAACCGAATTTGAAATAGTTACTCAGCAATTGGTAGATGGTCATCCAATGATTCGTAATATTGCTGCGGCACCTGATTTTATTATCCGTATGGTCTATCCACTTGAAGGTAATCAGCAAATAATTGATTTGGATTATCGACAGTTACCAGATCAATTTCCTGTTGTATTAAAAGTCAAAGAATTGGATCAAGTGGTGCTTGCTGGCCCCTTAGAACTAGTTCAAGGGGATATAGCTCTGATCGGTAGATTGCCAGTTTATATTAAAAACCAATCAGGTCAGCGTAAATTTTGGGGCATAGTTTCAATCGTAATTAATGCTGATATATTGTATCGTATGGCAGGACTATATGATTCTAGTATGGGGTTAGAATTTGCGGTTCGTGGCAAAGATGGTATGGGTAAAAAAGGCAACTTTTTCTTTGGTGATGAGCAATTGTTTGATGACAAACAGTCAGTTATGATGAACGTTGTGATTCCTGGTGGTGTCTGGCAGGTTGCTGCCAGATCTACAAATGCCTGGCATGTCTCAATAAAACTGCTTCTATTTGTCTGTTTATTTGGATTCGCTAGTATTATTCTGACTATTCTTTCCTATCATATACGCCTGGCACATGAGAAACAAAGGTCCAGCAACGAACAGTATATTTCATATCTAGCGTATCACGATATCTTGACTGGTTTACCCAATCGTGCTCAATTTATGAAAGAACTGGATCGAGAGCTGGCGTATGCCCAACGTACTGGTAAGATTATTGTGTTAATGATGCTGGATTTGGATTATTTTAAGCAAATAAACGATACATTGGGTCACGATGCAGGCGATAAATTGTTAAAAGTAGCTGCACAACGACTAAAAAAACGGGTACGTAAATCAGATCATGTTGCCCGGTTGGGTGGCGATGAATTTGCAATTATATTGCGTGATATTGAGACAACTGAAAATGTTATGTTACTGGGCCAACAATTGTTGGGTGCCTTATCAGAGCCTTACGATATTAAACAGACCAAATTTCAAAGTGGTGCAAGTATTGGTATCGCCGTATGGCAACCGGGGCAGTCCGGTCATGTCAATTTATTGGAACAGGCGGATATGGCCTTGTATAAAGCAAAAGATAAAGGGCGAGGGTGTTTTACTTTTCATACCAATAAAATGACGCGTGATATCCAACGTCGTGTCGATCTACGCAATGATCTTGAGCAGGCTTTAAATACGGATGCGTTGTTCCTTGTTTATCAGCCGCAAATAGATATTAGTAATGATCGACTCATTGGAGTTGAAGCTTTGCTGCGTTGGCGTCATCCTCAACATGGGTTTGTTTCACCTGCTGAGTTTATTCCGATTGCTGAAATGCATGGCATGATGCACCGGTTAGGATTGCGTATATTAACAGAGGCCTGTGAAACATTGAGTCGCTGGCGTAATCAAAATTTAGCCACAGGCGTTATGGCTGTCAATATTTCACCTAATCAGTTGGATAGTCAAGATTTTTCCCGAAATTTGATCGACTTAATGGAACGCCTTAATTTACCAGGAGAGATATTGGAATTGGAGATGACTGAACGAATTATGGTTAAGTCACAGACTGGCAATGCACGTATGTTTCATGAATTGGCAGCTAAAAGGATTAAATTTTCTATGGATGATTTTGGTACGGGTTATTCTTCTTTACTTACCTTGAAGCGTTGGCCTTTTTATCGCTTGAAAATAGCACAAGAATTTGTACGTGATATGCTCACGGATCAGAATGACAGAGAAATTGTTAAAGCAACCATTGGTCTTGCCGAGAATCTTGGTTTGCAGGTGATTGCTGAAGGTGTGGAAAAAATAGAGCAACTGGAGTTTCTTAAACAAAATGGCTGTTACCTAATTCAAGGTTATTTATTGGCACGCCCAATGCCAGAAGCTCAGTTACTCGAATGGATCCGGGATCGAAATACATCGCACTTTTAAGATTGCGATGCGCCACTAGAGGTTATGCGTAAACATTCTTTATTTCCAATGTGTTACGCTAAATTTTTTCGTATTGCTGTTTTGTTGAAATGTTTCTTGCCAAGGACTTAGGGACGAGGAAATAATAAATCATCCAATTTAGACTTGTCCTTTTACTCTGATTTTTCGTTGGTTCTACGGTTACATAGAATAACTATGCGCCCTACGAACCGCCTCAAATCAGAGCAAAATTACTTCGCCTAAATTGGAT